>JAYTFI010000258.1:0-2105 GCA_043734485.1 Acidimicrobiales bacterium
CGCTAGCCGGGCGCGCTAGCGTCATGGTATGGCGTCCACGCGCACCACGTTCACCCTCGATGACGATCTCGCCGAGCAGGCACGGTTACTCGAAATCAACATCTCGGCCGCAGCGCGCAACGGGGTCGCCGCCGCGGTACGCGCGGCGATGGTCCAAGCCGACCGAGCCGCCTACCAACGACATCCCGAACGAGCCGATTCGTTCTGGAATGACGCCGAAGCTTGGGGGGACGCGTGACCCGAGCGGAGGTGTGGCTGGCGCAGGTCGGACGCAAGACCCGACCGGTCCTCGTCCTGACCCGGCCCGAAGTGATCGACGTGCGTGAGCTGGTGACTGTCGCGGAGATCACGACGCAGATCCGCGGGCTCGCCGCGGAGGTCGCGTTCGATCACCACGAAGTCGGCCTGGACCGACCCTCGGCGATCAACTGCGATGGCCTTCATACCGTCTCGCAGTCAGCCCTCACCAAACGGGTGGGCATGGTCGACGAAGCGACGATGCGACGCGTGTGCCGGGCGGTCAGCTACGCGCTCGGCTGCTGATGCCGTTGTCTGCGGCTCTGGCGTAGCCGGCCCGGGAATCGCGGGCAGATCTCACGCCGGAGCACGCCCGATCCGGCGCGGCGGCTGCGGCCAGTACTTCGCAAGCGCGCCACCGTCGACGGTGACATTGCTCCCCGTCATCAGCGCGCTGTCGTCGGAGGCCAGGAAGATCACCGAGCCGACGTAGTCGGATGGCGTCGGCAGACGTTCCCAGGGGTTGGACCCGGCGAAGTCCATGCGGCCCGCCGCCTGCATTGCGTCGACCGCAGTCGAGAAGGCCGACGCGAGTGCGGGATCGTCCGGCATGGTCGCGGTCGGGGTGAAGCCGTTCACCCGGATGCCGTAGGACGCGAGCTCCATGGCGGTCGAGCGGGTGAAGTTGATCATCCCCGACTTGGCTGTGCAGTAGCCGACATTGCCGGCCTGTCCCTGCCACGCAGCCGTCGACAGAACGTTGATGACCGACCCGCGCACGCCGTGCTCGATCATCGAACGGGCCACGAGGCCGGTCATGATGAACGACCCGCCGAGGATGATGTCGAGTTGACGGCGGAATGCGTCGACCGGCATGTCGAGTACGCCACGTGTGTCGAACTTGACGGCGTTGTTCACGAGGATGTCGATGTGGCCCCACTGGTCGAGGACGCGCTCGACCGCAAGCGCCATGGCCGAAGGGTCGGTGACATCACCTGGGATGGCCATCGCCTCGCCGCCGTCGGCCTCGATGCGGGCGACCGTTGCCGAGGCGACGGTGTCGACGATGTCGTTGCACGCCACCTTCGCACCCGCCGCTGCGAGCCCCGCCGCAAGCACGCCGCCGATGTTCGCACTCGCGCCGGTGACGATGGCGACCTTCCCGGTGAGGCGCCCCGCGTAGCGGGCGAACGGATGGTCCGCGGCGGAGCTCACGCGGGCCCGGCGACAACCGGCCAGCGGGCGAACACCTTGTTCGAGTTGAAGCAGTGCGTCTCGATGAAGTTGTGCGCCTCCGGTGCACCCAGCCCGAGCTCGCGAGCCGCGCCGCACAGCGCGAACCAGTTCAGGACCTCCTGCTGGCCTGCATCCTCGAGCTCCAGCGTCGACGTCTTCTCCCACTCACCCCAGTTCCCCTCGGCCAACGCGTCGTAGAGCCGTCGATCCGATGGGATGTCCGGGTAGAGACGCCAGGTCTTGTCGGTCAGGAATGCATGCGACCACGACGACGAGGCCACCATTGCGATGCGCCACGGGCTCTCCCGCAGGAACCGGGCCACGGCGCCCCCGACGTCCATCAATCGGCGAGGGGTGGGCGATGGCGGGTCGAGGTCCATCGTCTCGCCGAACGGCTTGGCGAAGCCGCGGGCGGCGATCACCCGACGGCCGTAGCAATTAATAGGCATGCATACCAATGGCCAGGGGAAGCCTTCGCCGCTATCGTACGTGCGGTCGTAGTCCAGGAACAGTTGTGTGTTGAGGAACGCGTGAGCCAGCCCGTTGTAGTGAAGCGGTTTGTATGCGTACGCAACATCGATGCCATTGTCGAGCAGCTTCTCGGCCAGCCAGCGGGCAATGTCGGGACGGCC
>JAYTFI010000259.1:0-4505 GCA_043734485.1 Acidimicrobiales bacterium
GCGCTCGATCGCCGCCGCTTCGATGTCCAGCCCGTGCGCACCGGCGGCACCGAGCAGGAGCGCGGCGATGGCGACGACCCCGCTGCCGCAACCGATGTCGAGCACCCGAGCGCCGGTCAGATCGAGCTCCTGGAGCGCGCCGAGTGCAAGCCGAGTGGAGACGTGCGCGCCCGTCCCGAACGAGCGGCCGGGATCGAGGTGCATCACGACGTCGCCGAAGCCCATGCCGGTGAGCACGGGGTCGCCCATCAGCTCGGCGTCGTCCTTCCAGGCGGGAACGATCACCAGCCTCCCGACGCGCAGGGGTTCGAAGTGCTCCCGCCAGGCGTCGAGCCAGTCGTCGCCGAGCAGTACCTCGAAGCGGGGTTCCCAGCGCCGATCGAGTGCCGCCTCTGCGGCCACCGCCAACTCGTCGGAGGGGAAACCGGCCCGCAAGCGGATGACGTCGCCGTCGTGCTCGGCCCAGAACCGCGGGTCTGTCAGGGTCGCGTCAGCGCCGAGCTCTTCGATGCCGACGGTGCCGAGGTCATAGAGCGCTGTACTCGCGAGCTCGAACTCGTCGGCGGGGACGCTGCATTCGACGACGGGGTAGCGCGCCTCCCCCGCGCCCGGGAGCCGCTCGACGATGCGGAACGTCTCGTAGACGACCTCGGTGTCGTCCGTGATCTGCCAGTCGGGGTCATTCATATGTGCACAGATGATCTCGGTGAAGCGCCTCCAGAACCGCTCGTGGCTGCGGCGCCAGTCGTCGACCGAGAAGAACGACTCGCCCTCGCTGTCGACTTGCTCCCACGACACGTCGGCGATCCGCTCGACCACGCGCCGGATGATCTCGAGGATGCCGAGCCGAGCGCCGTTCGTGCCGATCATCACGTACTGCGTCCCCACCGGATTCGCGCCCTCCCCCAACGCCTCCTCGAGTACGCACAGGGAGAACGTGCCCGTCTTCGCCCCGGCGAGGGCGAGACCGTTCAGCCGCTCGCGCAACGGACCGGGAGTGGCGAACTCCCAGAGCGGCAGATCGTTTGCGGAGCTGTCCATAGGCCCCGTTTCGTAGCAGACTCCCGGCTTGTGCCGCCCCGCCTGATCCGCCGACTGCTCTCCGTTCCCGGAGTCCTGTTCGGAACCCTCTTCTTCACGGTCGCGTTCCCGCTCCTCCTGATCGTCACGCTGATCGCCGATCTCGTCATGAATCCCCGTCGGCTGCGCTTCACCCGGACGTATGCGTTCCTCGTCTGGATGGGGTGGATCGAGATCGTGACGGTCTTGCGGGGCATCGCCATTGGCGCCCGCTTCGTGCGCCGGCTGGACACACCGAAGGCGCAGCATCGGCTGCAGCGTGTCGTCGCCTTCTACGGCCATCAGATCCTGAATGCGACGTCGAAGGTGCTCGGCCTCAAGCTGGATGCGACTGGCTTGGAGGCGCTCGCCGACGGCGCCCCGATGGTCTGCTTCGGTCACCATACGAGCATTCTCGACTCGGTCGTTCCCGTAGATCTACTGGCCTACCGCGGCAACTACGACGTCCACTACGTCATAAAGAAGGAGCTCGCGTGGGGCCCGGCGTTCGACATCGTCGGGCGTTGGGTGCGCGTCCACTTCGTCGACCGGACCGGGCGGGACAGCGCTGCGGAGATGGCAGCCGTGGCCTCGCTCGCCCATGACCTCGGGCCCCGTCAGATGCCCGTCATCTATCCCGAAGGCACCTTCTACAACCCGAAGCGATTGGCTCGTGCGGTGGAGCGTCTGAAAGAGCAGGCGCCTGACCTCGTGGCCCGGGCCGAACGTCTGCGCCACGTGCTGCCGCCGCGCACGGGTGGGGCCACTGCTCTGCTCGACGCCGCGCCCGATGTCGACGTGCTCTTCGTGGTGCACTCCGGTTTCGAGAAGTTCACATCGATCGCCCGGATCTTCCGCAACATCCCGTTTCGCCAGCCGGTGCACGTGCACATGTGGCGTGTGGCCCGCCGGGACGTTCCGGTTGAAGCCGAGGAGCGCTACCGCTGGCTCTTCAGCCAGTTCGAACTGATGGACAAATGGGTGACGGAACAGCTTGAACCGTCGTTCGCAGCGGCCGGCTGATCGAGAGGAGATCAGTATGGAGTGGAGTGTTGTCGGAGCGACCGCTGGCGCGATCGTGGTCCTGATGTTGTCGACGTGGGCGCTCAGCCTTCGTCTCCGTGACGCGAGCATCGTCGACGTCGTCTGGGGTTTCGGATTCGTCGTTGTCGCGTGGGTGGCGCGGGCCACGTCGAACGGTGTGAGCGTGCGCCAGAACCTGCTTGTCGCACTCACCACGATTTGGGGCCTGCGCCTCGCGGGGTACCTCTTCTGGCGCAACCACGGGAAGGGCGAGGACTACCGCTACAGGTCGATGCGCAAGCACTACGGCGACCGCTGGACGATCGTCAGCCTCTATCTCGTCTTCGGGATGCAGGGCGTGCTGATGTTCACCGTGTCGTTGCCCGTACAGCTCGGACAGATGCCCGATCACCCGACCGGACTCGGAATCCTCGCCTATCTGGGCCTTGCGCTCTGGGCGATCGGGTTGACGTTCGAGACTGTCGGTGACCTCCAGCTTGCGAAGTTCAAGGCCGACCCGGCGAACAAGGGTCTCGTCATGGACCGTGGCCTTTGGCGCTTCACCCGGCACCCGAACTACTTCGGCGACTTCTGCGTGTGGTGGGGCCTGTTCCTCGTGGCCGCCGAGACGCGTCTCGGGCTCATCGGCGTGGTCGGTCCGATCGCGATGAGCATCCTGCTCGTCCGGGTGAGTGGGGTCGCCATGCTCGAGCGCACCATCGGACGCCGACGGCCCGGCTATGCGGAGTACGTTGCGCGGACGAGTGCGTTCTTCCCCCGTCCGCCCCGACGAACCTGATCGCGCGTCCGGCTTCCTCTTTGGGCACTTCCGGCCGTCAATTCCGGAAGGTTAAATCGAGTTAACCCGGCCTTCCGGGGCCCGCGGGTTGGGCGGGGATACAGTGCCCATATGAGTGAAATTGTGCGAGCGGTCTGCAAGTGGTGCAAGTCTCCGAACGATCCGACCAACAGGTCGTGCGCAGCGTGCGGCGCCCCGCTCGACGGTGCCGAGCTCGTCAGCGACTCGGGCTGGCGGGAGGCCCCGCGGCTGCGGGACATGACGGAGATCCGCTTCGGTGACGACAGCGTGATCCAGGTCGACGGTGAGATCGTCCCGGTTGCCGACATCACGCTCTCGGCCGGCGACTCGGTGTTCTTCGAACATCACGCGTTGCTTTGGAAGGACGAGACGGTGCCGATGTCGGTGGCACCGACCGGCGGCGGCATGGGGAGGATCTTCGGCGGGATGCCCTTCGTGCTCAGCGTTGCCACCGGTCCGGGCCGCATCGCCTTCTCCCGTGACGGCACGGGCGAATTGGTCGTACTGCCGATGGCCCCGAACACCGAGCTCGACGTGCGCGGGCATGCGTTCCTGCTTGCCTCGCACACGCTCACGTACCAATTCGAGAAGATCAAAGGCCTCAAGAACATCCTCCATGGTGGCGAGATGTACATGGATGAGTTCCACACCGCCGCCGCGCCCGGGGTCCTGGTGATCCATGGTTACGGTAACGTGTTCGAGCGAAATCTCGGTGCCGGCGAGAGCATCATGCTCGAGCCCGGAGCCTTCCTCTACAAGGACGGCTCCGTCACCATGAACGTCGAGCAGCAAGATCTCAAGACCGGCATGTTCGGGCGTCACGGCCTCTGGCTGGCCCGAATGACCGGGCCCGGCCGCGTCGGCATCCAGTCGATGTACCACCACCACGGCGAATGATTCGGTGAATCGCCATGACTGACACCGCCATCATCACTGCGTCCTCGTACACCTGCCGCTGGTGCAAATCCGACAGCGACGGGGCAGGGCGCACCTGTCCCGCCTGCGGAGCCCCGGTCAACGTCAAGGCCGTCACCACCACGTCGTCGGGCTGGGAGAAGCAGCCGCCCATCCCTGATATGGCCCGCATCCAGTTCGGCCAGTCACGCGTGCAGATCGAGGGCGACTTCGTCCCGACCGCGGACTTCTCGCTCGTAGCGGGTGACTCAGTGTTCTTCTCCCACCACACTGTGCTGTGGACCGACCCCGGGCTCAAGCTCGAGGCTCTCCCAATGGCTGGAGCGCTCAAGCGGATGCGGGCCGGGCTGCCGATGATCCTCGCCTCCGCCCACGGGCCGGGCCGCATAGCGCTCTCCGACGACCGTGCCGGCGAGGTCATCGCCGTGCCCATCCGGGCAGGGGCGTCGGTACACGTCCACGAGCACCACTTCCTGGCTGCCACTACCGGCGTCGACTACCAGGCCGAACAGACCGGCATCTGGTTCGTCACCGGATCGGGCGACGACCGCGAAACCCACTACCCCGTCGGCATGTACATCGACGAGTTCTCGGCGCCGAACGGGCACGGCCTCCTGCTGCTGCACGCGGGCGGCAACGCGTTCGTCCGCGACCTCGCGCCCGGTGAGTCGATCCTCATCAAGCCGCC
>JAYTFI010000260.1:0-4506 GCA_043734485.1 Acidimicrobiales bacterium
CTTGCCGGTTCGCTGACCGGCATCGCGTCGATCGCTTTGATTCACTCGTTGTTGGCACTCGATGCCGGTGACCGTTTCATCGACAGCCTGCTCGCCGCCGAGCGCGGCGAGCTCGATCCGTTCGTCCTCGTGGTCGAGGGCGCGCCACTCGACCGCTCCCGCGCGGGCGAAGGCCAGTTCAATCGCCTTGGACCCCGCACACCGGAGGCATGGATCGAATCGCTGGCGCCGCTAGCGGCGGCGATCATGGCGATCGGTACGTGTGCGACCGCTGGAGGCATTCCCGCGGCGCAGGGCTCGGTCACTGGCGCAATGAGCCTCGAGCGTTTTCTCGGCCCGGATGTTCGCTCCAAGGGCGGGCTACCGATCGTGGAGGTCCCCGGATGCGCGCCGCAGGGAGACGCCTTCATTGAAGCGCTGAGCTATGTGTTCTTGCACTTGGAGGGTCGGGTACCCCTCGATCTCGACGAGCACGGGCGACCGCGCTGGCTGTTCGACGAATCGACGCCGGTCACGGTCGGCCCGACAACGCACAAGTTCGTGGCCGACTGCGGTGTACCGGCTCGCGGGTGGATCAACCACATCGGCGGGTGTGCCTCGGTCGGCGGGTCCTGCAACGGCTGCACTCGACCGGACTTTCCCGACCTCGGCAGGAGCGCGCCGGTGGAGGCTCCGCAGCACGTCGTGCTGGGGGCGAGACGCTGATGTGCTTCGAACAGCTGCCGATCGCGTTCGATGAAGACGGACGAGCCCGTCTCCTCGACGGCACGTTCCGGCCGGACGCGTTCGCGCACCAGAACCGGACTGCGAGGCACGTAGCCGCAGAGCCCCTGACGTCTGGCCGGCGCTTCAACATCGATCCAGTCACACGCGTGGCCGGAACCTTGGCCGTGCATACGACGATCGATCTCTCGAATCGCATCGTGACGGAGGCCTACTCGGAGGCTCTGCAGTTCCGCGGGTACGAGCTGATCCTCAAGGGACGCGCTCCGCTGGAAGCGGTCGACATCTCGTCGCGAGCGTGTGGAGTGTGCGGTGGGGTCCATTCCGTCTGCAGCTCGATGGCGTTGGAGATGGCGTTCGGCGTCTCACCGCCGCCGCTCGCGATCCTGGCTCGCAACCTCGGTGAGGCGGCAGAACTGCTCTACGACCACAGTCTGCACCTCTTCCTCCTTGCCGGCCCGGACTACTCGGCGACGATGGTGAGCCGTACCAACCCTGCACTCTGGCGTCGGGCTCAGCGAACGGCGGCTCCGAATGCTGCGACGCACGGCCATCTGACAATCGGGGATCTGATGGCCGCGCTGAACCCGATGGAGGGTTCGCTCTACCGTCAGGCGCTCGAGGTTACGAGATCGGGCCGAGAGATCGTTGCGCTGACGCTCGGGAAGTACCCGCACCCATCGGCGGTCGGGCCGGCCGGTCTCGGCACGAGCTTCGACCGGTCGACGTTGAACCAGGTGCTGGCGCGCATAGTGCGTTTGCTCGATTTCGCCAAGCAGGCCGCAGCAATCTGGGACGACATGGTGGAGTTCTTCTATGCCGCAGACCCGGCCTACCGCCAGGTCGGCGTGCGGCGAACGAACCTGATCTCTTTCGGTATGTGGGACGATCCGAACGCGTATGACGGCACCTATGCCGGAGCGGACACCTGGGGGAGACGGCGGCTTTCCACGCCAGGGGCCGTCGTCGATGGAGTGCTCCGCACGACTGCGCTGCGACAGATCGACACCGGCATCGAGGAGTTCGTCGACCACTCGTTCTATGAGCAGTGGGCGAACTTCGAAAACCCGTCACGCTCGCCTGACGGTTCGCCATTGTCGCCGTTCCATCCGTTCAACAAGCAGACGCTGCCCCGCCCCGAGCCAACCCGATGGAAGGAGCGCTATTCGTGGTCGACCGCGCCGCGATGGGACCATCAGGCCATGGAGGCTGGGCCGCTGGCGCGACAGTGGGTCACCGCGAATGCCGGTCTTGTGGAGACGGACTTCATCAAGAGCGGTGACGGCATGTTGTCTGTGCGCATACCAGCCGGCCAACTGCCGGAGGTCGTCATCGAGTGGCGTGCGCCGACGGTCGTCAACGCACTCGAGCGCAACCGGGCCCGCGCGGTGCACATCGGCTACTGCCTGATGGTCGCCTACGGGTACCTGCTCGACGGCTTCGACTACCTGCGGCGCGGTGAGACCGAGATGCGCCGGCCATTCGAGATCCGAGACGGCCTGGGTGTGGGCTTCTGGGAGGGCGGCCGCGGCGCGCTCTCGCACTACTGCCGCATCGAGGACGGCCGACTGGCCAACTACCAGATCCTCACGCCGTCGACCTGGATGGCGTCACCGCGTGATCCTTGGGGGTTGAGCGGACCCTACGAGGAAGCTGTCGCAGCCACCCCGCTGCTCGAGGAGTGCGACGACCCGGACGAATTCGTTGGCATCGACATCCTACGAGCGATTCGGAGTTTCGATCCGTGCCTGCCGTGCGCCGTGCATCTGCATACCGGCACGGGAACCATCATCCGCGACGCAACGACCTGCCAATGCACGACTGTGTCCTGAACGGGAACTCGGAACACCGGGCGCGTGGGTTGGTCTAGTGGCCAAGCACCACGCCGGCGAACAGCAGGCCACCCGCCGGCTCGACCAGGCTCTCGTTGAGCTCTCAGCGGTCCAGCTCGAGCTGGACCGTGAGCGATTGCGCCGTGCGGAGATCGAGGCGCTCTTTGACGAAGTCCTCGATGCCATGACCGACGCGGTGGTCGTCACCGATCCTGCGGGCCGGGTCCGCCGACAGAACCGAGCCGCGACGACGAGTCTGGGCCCCGATCCAACCGATGTGCGGGTGGTCGCAGGCGGAGCGGACATGGAGGCGATGTTCGAGACAGCGTGGGAGATCCTGCGCCATAGCCCGAGCGGGTCACACACCCGTGAAGTCGTCGTGGCAACTTCGCGAACGCCCGCGTTGCCTTTGAGCGTCTCGTCCAATGTCATCCGCGATCCGCATGGGAAGGTCGTCGGCGCGGTGTTCGCGGCGCGCGACCTGAGTGAGACGCAGCGACTTCTCGTTGCCGTCCGCGAGGCAGAGGTGCGCTGGAAGGTGCTTGCGCTCGTGAACGGCGTGCTGGCGTCCTCCTTTGACCTGAGGACGGTGCTGTCCGGGGTGTGCGCAGAGCTCGACCTGGCGTTGGGTGTTCGGTCAATGGTGCTTGTGGTCGATGACTGGGGGGTTCGCACGTACGGCGCTTCGACCGACTCCGCGGGCGAGGTGCGGATCGTGCCGACTCGTAGTGCACTGCACACGGTGATCGCCGAGGGGCGCATCATCGATGTCTCGCAGACTGCGGGATATCCCGTCGGCATCGACCTGCCTGAGGGCTCCGCACTGCTTGCGCCGCTGCGGGCAAATGGCGAGGTGGTTGGCGCGCTCCTTCTCCACCGTGACTCGATCGGCGGATTCCCCGAACAGGTCGCCGAACTTGCGCAAGAGGTGGCGAGTCGCATCGGCGGCGCCATCGCCAACGTTCGGCTCCGCACCTCGTTGACCCACGCCGAAGCCTTTCGCGAAGCAACGGAGTTCCGTCAGCACATCGCCGCTGCCCTCTCGCATGAGATGAAAACACCACTCGCGTCGATCATCGGCGCGATTCAGGCGTTGCGTCACGCGCCGATGGATCCGAAGCGCGCAGAGCAGATGCATGAGCTCCTCCACCGGCAGGCCCAGCGCATGAACCGCCTTGTTGGTCAGCTGTTGGACTTCGCCCGGCTCGAGGCCGGCCACCCGCTCGCCATGACGAGCGAATCCACCAACGTCGCCGACGTGATCGCGTCTGTCATCGACGGTCATCCTGGTCGGCTGTTCGAGTGCTCCGTCGTGCCTCAGCTTCCTGCGCTGTGGTGTGACTCGGATCGTCTCGCGCAGATCATTGCCAACCTCGTCTCCAACGCCGCGAAGTATGCGCCACCAGCTTTGCCCATCGTGATCACGGCCGAGCTGTCCGACGATGCCCGCCTTATCGTGGTGACCGTTCGCGATCATGGTCCCGGAATCGACCCGACGGATCAGGCGCGACTGTTCGAGCAGTTCCGTCGCGGTGTGCAGGCGGGAACGGAAGAGGGGACCGGGCTCGGCCTCTACCTCACCAAGGCACTTGTGGACGCTCACGGTGGAACGATCCGATGCGACAGCCGTTTCGGCCACGGTGCGACCTTCACGGTTTCCCTTCCCGTGGACCGGCCTAACGTTGCCGGCGTGGTGACAAGAGAAGAACCGGCGAACGTACGTGGCTGAGCGTCCCGTTCCCGTGCTCGGTGACGATGGCCGGCTTCGGACGATCCTGCGCCCTGCGGTTCTCCTGTTGCTCAAGCAGCAAGATGGATACGGCTACGAGTTGATGGATCGGCTGCGCGAGATCGGCGTGAGCGACACCGATCCGGGCGGGTTGTATCGGGTGCTGCGTTCGATGGAGAAGGAAGACCTCGTCCGGTCGAGCTGGGTGCGGTCGGAGAAGGG
>JAYTFI010000261.1:0-2767 GCA_043734485.1 Acidimicrobiales bacterium
ACGACAACGCGAACCATCGGAGCACCCGGGAGTAGCGGTGGTACGGCACGATGACTTCCGCAGCTGCCATCATCACGGCGAACACGACGACGCCCACACTGGCCGGCACCGGCGCCAGGAGCCGGACCGCCGCTCCCATCGATGCAAGATCGGCGGCGATGTTGAGGGTATTGGCCGACGCCAGCAGCACCACAGCACCGACGAGCACCCACCGCGGGAACCGCTCGCGAATCAGGGTGCCGAGGCCCTTGCCGGTGACGAGCCCCAGGCGCGCGGTCGATTCCTGAACGCCGACGGCGAGCGGGAGAAGAAACGGCGCCATCCACAGCAACGAAAGCCCTTGCGCCGCACCGACCTGGGAGTAGGTGCCGATTCCGGAGGGATCGTCGTCGGCCGCGCCGGTGACGATGCCAGGGCCCAAACGTTTGAAGTACCCGTGACCCCGCAGTGACACGCGACGCGGATGATGCACTCGTTGCTTCTGGCCGGGGGGTGACACGAGAAGCAGTCTCGCATCCGCAATACTGAACAACGTCGCACTGTCTCCAAGGTGACCCAAACCGAACGAGTGGCGCGATCTCGCAATGAACTGGCGTATGGCTGGTCGGTCCCGGTGACGACGGCTGCCCGGTCTAGACGCGGCTAGAAGTCGTTTCGTCGGAGTTGTGCCCGCCCGATCAGGATGGAAACGGCGCTGTACGCGGCGAGTACGACCCCGCCCGACAGTGGTGACAGGAGCGCGTCGTTGGGGCTGTTGGTGAGTGCGAGTGCGGCGGCGAGTGGAAACCATCTGGCAATGTCGGGCAGCGCGGTGGCGGCGAGTGGTTCGATGAGGAGTATCCAGCCGAGGACGGCTCCGATGGTTGCGGCCTGATGTCGTGTAGCTGCGCTGATGCCGACACCGATCAGCGCGAACATTGGTGCGGCGAGAATGACTCCGAGCAGCGGCTGGTAGACGATCTGTCGTGAGAGATCGAGGGTTTCGCCCTTGGCGCGGAACCAGATCAAGGCGGTGCTGCCACCGATGATGGCGCCCCCGATCCCGTACACAACTCCGATGGTTGCGCTGATCGCGGCCTTGGCCCAGAGGACTGCCGATCTGTTCGGTGCGCTGAGGAAGAGTTGGTCGATGCGGCCGTGGCGGAAGTCTCCGGTGACCGCGACGATGGCCGAGATCATCGCGAGAATCATCACCGAGACCGTTGAGGTGTGCATCGCGGTACGCACGGTCAAGGTGTCGTCGAATCGTCGCCCGGCGGCGTTGGACGCGGCGAAGGTTGCGGCGCACGCGGCGCCGGCGAGGACGATCGCTGCAACGAAGAGGATCTTGGCAGTCGGCGTCGCCCGCGTTGTGACGACTTCTGCACCGACGAGGCGTCGAAGCGGTCTCCCAAACGGTTGGCGTAGCGTGGTGGTCATCGCGTCGGTTCTCCTACGGTTCGAGTTGGGTCGGTGAGAGCGAGTACTGCGTCTTCCAAACGGTCGGTCTGGGTCAGGGCCAACAGTTGTCGGGTCGACGAGTGGTGGATGACTTGGCCGTGGTCCAACACGACCAGGTGGTCGACGATTGTTTCCAGTTCGGCGAGTTGGTGGGTGGAGACGAACACCGCAACCCCGGTGTCGGCGGAGCGGCGCAGGAATTGGCGGAGCCAGCGGATGCCGCCCGGGTCGAGCCCGTTGGCTGGTTCGTCGAGGAGCAAGATGTCCGGTTCGCCGAGCAGCGCGACGGCAAGCGCTAGACGTTGTGACATGCCGGTGGAGTAGGTCCCGACTCGCCGATCGGCGGCGAGTTCGAGTTCGACGATCTCCAGCACCGCATTCACTCGTTCGACGCTGATCTGGCTGGAGCGGGCGATGCTCCAGAGGTGTTGTCGGGCGGAGTGTCCGGGATGCGCGCCGAGCCGATCCAGGGCTGCGCCGATTGTCCGGCGGGGATTTGCCAGCGCGGCGTAGGGCTGTCCGTCGATCATCGCCGAGCCTGAGGTCGGGTGGATGAGGCCCATCACCATTCGCATCGTGGTCGTCTTTCCCGATCCGTTGGCCCCGACGAAGCCGGTGACGGCACCGTAGGGGACCCGGAAGCTGACCTCGGAAACGGCCAACTGGTCTTTGAACTGCTTGGTCAAGCCGATGCATTCGATCGCAAGAGCCGCTGACGTCGACCCCGCAGCGACGACCGATCCTCGCCCGACGGTGCTCACGATGCGACCCTCGTTGGGCGCCGACGCAGCCACCCGAAGCCGGCGACCACACCGACGAGCGCCAGGTACTGAGCGTGTGATCTGAGGCGGCTGCGGCGGCTGGGCGAGAGCGGAATCGGTGGACCGTCAGAGAATGAGCGAATGTTCATTCATCTACAATGAACGATTGGTCATACTGTTGTCAAGCCCGCACGGTCAAGTCGACGAGGAGCGCCCTCGAGGAGGTCTGAGATGCCACGCGGCGTACAGCGAGTCGAGATGCGCCAAGAACTGATCGACGCCGCCGCGGCGATCATCGACGAAGGCGGGGTCGACGCGCTGACCGTCCGCTCGCTCAGCACCCGCGCCGGGTGCGCGTCCGGTGTGCTGTACAACTACTTCAACGATCTCGACGATGTCGTCGTCGAGATCGTCATAGCGATGTTCAGCGACACAATCGAGACAGCTCGAACCATCGTCGCCGACCCAGGCTCGCGGCCCGTCGGGGACGTGCTCGTCGAACTAGCCGAGGCTGTCGTGCGTGACGGCAACCTTCGGATCGCTACCGCGGCGATGAGCCGCCCGGG
>JAYTFI010000262.1:0-2889 GCA_043734485.1 Acidimicrobiales bacterium
GGAGCAGGAGCTTCCGTAGGCGGACCTGCGGGTGCGGGGTCGGCGATCAATACTGGTGCCGGAGCAACAGGCGTGGGGACAGGGGCCGGCTCGTTCACCGGCGGCGCGGCCTCGACCACCGGCGCCTGAGGTGCGACCGGAGCGGGGTCAGCGGGTGCTTGGAGGGGCGCCGAGGCCCCGGCTTCGGCGGTGATCACCGCCAGGACGACGCCGACATCGACGGTGTCACCCTCCGGCACGCGGATCTCGGCCAGGAAGCCGGAGGCGGGTGAGGAGACCTCGGAGTCGACCTTGTCGGTCGAGACCTCGAACAGCAGCTCGTCCTGCTCGACTCGATCACCGACCTGTTTGAACCATTTGGTGATGGTTCCTTCGGTGACAGTCTCACCGAGCTGGGGCATCGTGACGTCGGACATCAGCGGAAGTCTCCTAGAACATGGTTTGCCGGCAGCAGCACAGTGACGTCGGACATCAGCCGTTGAGTCCTCTCCCGGTGAGTGCCAGCATGGCTTCGCCGAAGGTTTCTGAAAGTGAAGGGTGGGGTTGTATGAACTGGGCAACCTCGTCCACTGAGGCCTCCCAATTGACCGCGAGGTAGGCCTGGCCGAGCTGCTCGGTGACCCAGGGGCCGACCATGTGCACGCCGAGGATCTGCCCGGCCCGTCCGTCGGCCGTCTTCTTGGCGATGACTTTCACCATTCCATCGGTCTCGCCGATGATCTGCGCCCGACCGTTGCCGAGGTAGCGCTCCTTCTTCACGACGACGTCGTGCCCTGCGGCGATCGCCTGCTCCTCGCTGAGGCCGGCGAACGCGACCTCTGGATGGCAGTAGATGCACCACGGCACCCGGTCATACGCGATCGGGACGACCGTCTCACCGAGGATGGTTTTGACGGCAACGATGGCCTCGGCATAACCGATGTGGGCGAGCTGGGCCGTGGGTACGAGGTCGCCGATGGCGTAGACGTTTGGTGCGGTTGTGCGCATGTACGGGTCGACCTGCACGAAGCCGCGGTCGGTGACGGTGACGCCGGTGCCGTCGGCAAGCAGGCCCTCGCTGAGCGGGCGGCGACCGACGGAGACCACAACCATGTCGACCGCAACCGACTCGCCGTCGCCGAACTGCACCGTCGTTCCGATGCCGTCTCCGTTCGGGGTGTGGCCGGTGACGGCAACACCGAGACGAACCTCGATGCCCCGCTTCTTGAACTGCTTCGCCACCACATCGACCACATCGACATCGCAACCGGGCAGCATCTTCGGCATCGCTTCGAGGATCGTCACCTTCACGCCGAGGTCGGCCATCGTCGAGGCGAATTCGCAGCCGATGGCTCCGGCCCCGATCACGACGGCCGACTGCGGCATCATCGTGAGGTCGAGGAACTCGTCGCTCGTGAACACGACCCGGCCATCCGGGTCGAAGCCGGGGATGGTGCGGGGAACGGAGCCCGAGGCGAGTATCACGTTGGTGCCCTTCAGCTCGGTCCCATCGCTGACCTTCACGAGGTTGCCGTGGGTGAGCATGCCGGTGCCGTGGACGACGGTGATCTTCTTCTTCTTCAACAGGCCGGCGAGGCCCTTCCAGAGGTTGTCGACGACGGTCTGCTTGCGGGCCTGGCTGACCGAGAAGTCGATGGTCGGCTCTCCCGACTTGATGCCGAACCTGCCCGCCTCGGCGACGGTCCGGAACGTGTGCGCGGTCTCCAGGAACTCCTTGGCCGGGATGCAGCCCCGGTGGAGACAGGTCCCGCCGACCTTGTCCTTCTCCACGACCGCGACGGTGATGCCGGCGGCGCTGGCGTAGAGCGCAGCCGCATAGCCACCAGGGCCACCGCCGATGACGACCAGATCAAAGTGCTCGGCCGTTGGAACCACCCTCTTGTGTCGGCGAACTGTCTTCTTGTTGTTGACTTTTCTGCGGTTTCACGTGACTGCCGATTGCGGCGGGCGTCACTGCTTTCGAAGCCGACCGACCCTACCAACGCCGAGCCGCCCACGGTGCGTAGGGTGCGACTCATGCGATTCGGGATCAAAACAGCGCCGATGCACTCCACGTGGGCCGACATGCTTGCCGTCTGGAAGGCCGCGGATGACATCGATGTGTTCGAGTCGGCATGGAACTTCGACCATTTCGAGCCCATCTTCTCTGACCGCAAGGGGCCGTGCCTCGAAGGATGGTCGATGCTCGCGGCCATGGCCGTGGCCACGAGGCGGATCCGCATCGGCTGCCAGGTGACCGGTATGCCCTACCGGCACCCCGCGGTGTTGGCGAACATGGCCGCAACCGTCGACGTGATCTCGGGCGGTCGCCTGGACGTCGGCCTCGGGGCCGGCTGGAATCAGGTCGAGTCCGACATGCTCGGCATCACCCTCCCGCCGCTGAAGGAGCGCTTCGACCGCTTCGACGAGGGCGTCGAGATCATCGTGAAGCTGCTCACCGTCGACGAGACCGTGGCCAACTTCACCGGACAGCACTTCACGCTCACCGACGCCCGCTGCGAACCGAAGCCGGTTCAACGCCCGCACCCACCGATCACCATCGGCGGCAACGGCCCGAACCGCACACTCCGCACGGCGGCCAAGTGGGCACAGCAGTGGAACTCGACCGCCGGCGATCCGGTCCAATGGGCGAAGAGCCGCGACATCCTCCATCAGCGCTGTGCCGAGATCGGCCGTGACCCGGGCGAGATCGAATGCTCGGTGAACGTCCGCTTCACCGGCGACGTCGGCGCACTTGCGGATTCCGCGGCCGCGTTCCGTGAGATGGGTGCCGACATCGCGATCGTCTCGCTGCGCGTGCCGCACACGCCGGAACCACTCGAAGCGATCGCCGCCGCGCTCGCGCCGCTCCCGTAAGTACTGCTCGTGGCCCTGCACGATCTCATCGTC
>JAYTFI010000263.1:0-2518 GCA_043734485.1 Acidimicrobiales bacterium
TGAGCACCCGATGGGTGCGGTGAGCGACAATCTGCTCCTTGCCGTCGTGCCGATCCGCCGCGCTCACGTTCCAGCGCACCCACCGAGCCCGACAAGCCCGACAAGCCCGACAAGCCCACGTCACTCCAACAGAGCCGCACCCGAACGATTTAGTATCGGTCGCCTCGGCACCGAGCGATGCTCGGTGGCATGGGCCAGATCCGGCGAGTGGCGGACGGGTCGACGCCAAATGCGGCACCGGGCCGGCGGGGATACGCCCGCCCTGACCCGAGGGTCACTCGAAGTGCACGCCCGGATAGCCGTCGGCCGCGACGCTCGTGATCTTCTTCGTGTACCTGGGCGCACCGCCCTGGTAGACGTTGTAGCGGGTCTTGCCGTACTCGTGACCCTCGAGGTTCGAGTTGTAGCCGGTGATCCAGCTCTGCGCCCGGCCGGCGAGCACCATCGTGTACCCCCTGGCCACCGCTTCCAGCCACCCCAGCTCCGCCGCCTCGTCGGCCTCGAAGCGTTGGTAGCCACGGCTGCGCACGTACTGCAGCAAGTCAGTCGCCCAGTCGACTGCGGGCTCGATGGCCCGGGGGAAGTTCGTGGCCGCCACCTGCGGGCCGGCAAGCATGACGAAGTTCGGGAACCCGTGTACGAGCAGGCCGAGGTAGGTGATCGGCCCGTCCACCCACTTGTCGCGAAGCTTTCGCCCACCGGCGCCGGTGATATCGATGCGGTCGAACCCACCCGTGAACGCGTCGAATCCGGTGGCGTACACGATCACGTCGAAGGGCCGCTCGCAGTCGCTCGTGCGGATCCCGGTCGGCGTGATGCACTCGATGGGCGTCTCGTTGACGTCCACGAGGGTGACGTTGTCGCGATTGTACGTTTCGAAGTAGTCGGTCTCGAGCGGAACTCGTTGGACGCCAAACCCATGGTCCTTGGGGATCAGCTTCTCGGCGACGCGCGGATCCTTGACCCGCTCACGAATCCGGTCGGCCATGTACTCGGAGAATTCCGCGTTGGCCTGCTCGTCGAGGAGGATCTCGAGGAAGTTCGACAGCCAGATCCCGAACCCTGGCCCGCCGTAGAGCCGGTCCCACAGCTCGCGCCGCTCCTCAGGCGACACGTTGTAGAACCCTCGGCGGTCGGGGTCGTGCTCGAACCCGACCGGCGTCTCCCGGCAGCGCTGAAAGATGGCGTCGTAGCGGCGGCGGATGTCCGCCATTTCCTCCTCCGAAATCGCCCCATTGTTGAGCGGTGCCGCCCAGTTGGGACGCCGCTGGTAGACGACCAACTCGGCGGCCACCTTGGCGACTTCTGGGATCAATTGGATGGCGGTGGCGCCGGTGCCGATCACCGCCACCCGCTTGCCGGTGAGGTCGAGCGGCTCGTGCGGCCAGTGGAAGGGGTGGAATGAGGGTCCCTCGAACGCGTCCATCCCCGCGATGCGCGGGTAGGTCGGCACGGAGAGGATCCCGAGAGCGGTCATCACCACGTTGGTGGTCAGCTCCGTCCCATCCGCGATGCGCACGGTCCAGCTGTTGCGGTGGTCGTCGAAGGTGAGGGCTGCGACCTTGGCGTTGAACCGGATGTGGTCCCCGAGCCCGAACTTGTCGGCGACGAAGTTCAGGTAGCGCAGGGTTTCCGGCTGGGGCGAGAACCGCTCGGTCCAGTGCCACTCGTCGAGCACTTCCCGGCTCCACGAGTAGCCGTAGGTGTAGCTCTCGGAGTCGAAGCGCGCCCCGGGATAACGGTTCATGTACCAGGTGCCGCCGAGCTCGGCGTTGCCTTCCAGGACGATCGCCTGCACCCCCAGATCGACCAAGCGCTTGATCTGGTAGAGACCGGCGACGCCAGCGCCGATGACGACGACCTCGTAGTCCGTCTCGGCCGCCCCTGTCGCATGCTGTTGTCGCGCCGTTTCCACGTCCGTTGCCACGTCCGTTCGTGCATGGTCGGGATCGTTCGAACCGAATTTCATCTCTACTCCAATCGAGAGACCGCACACCGGTGAGTCGCGCCGGGGTCATCAAAATGGCTCGCAAGACCTTACCGAAGACGCCTCGTCGATCCAAGGCCTCTGCGGCAGACTCAGACCAGCTCGACGATGAGGTGCGGTCGATCTCGGAGGAGGACGACGCCCTTCCTGGACACGATCCGCAGGAGGATCGACGGTGTCCGGGGGAGCCCCACATGCGGTCCGCCCAGCCGTTGAGGCGAAGAAGGCGACGGCGGCGGCAACCTCGATCGGCTGCCCGGGTCGGCCCATCGGCACGGCACGGGTCATGCGTGCGTAGGTACCAAACCGAGTGCGAGCCTGGCCTGTGCGCCTGGTGCTCAGAACCGTTCCGTTGAGCGAGCGCTTGTTAGCCGCGCGTTCCGGTGGTGGCAGTTCGGGCGTTTCGGCGTGAACCTGCGAGTATCCCCACGTATGGTCTGCACCTCAGAGAGGAAGGATCGATCATGACTCGGCTTCGCTTCGCTGCGTCTCCGGCAGTCTTCCCGGTTGACAGTTCACTCGCGCTCCACC
>JAYTFI010000264.1:0-1963 GCA_043734485.1 Acidimicrobiales bacterium
TGCTCCGTAGGTGACACGCACGTCCGCGAACGCGCCCGCAGGCAGCGGACGGGGCGAGCCGTCGGGCGCGAGGGCCGTGAAATGGATGAGCTTGTTCTGCCGCGTGCGGCCGCTGGTCACCGAGGCGTCGCGCTTCGAAGGCCCCTCGACCAGAACCTCCTCGACCAGACCGACGCGCGCTTCATGCTTGCGCAGCGCGCTGCGGTCGAGCACCAGCATGAGCCGCTCGAAGCGCTCCTTCACCACCGCCGCCGATACGAACTTGTCAGCCATGCTGAACGCCTCGGTTCCCGGCCGGGGCGAGAACTGGAACGAGTAGGCACTGTCGTACTCCGCTTCCGCCGCGACCTCGAGGGTGCGCTCGAAATCCTCGTCGGTTTCGCCCGGGAAGCCGACGATGATGTCGGAGGTGACGGCGAGGTCCGGGATTGCGGCCCGGGCCGCGGCGAGCTTTTCCAGGTACCGCGCCGCGGTGTACCCCCGGTGCATGGCCGTAAGGATGCGGTCGCTACCCGACTGCAGCGGCAGGTGCAGGTGGGGCATGACCGTGGGCGTAGCGGCCATCGCGTCGATGGTCTCCGGGCGCAGGTCCTTCGGGTGCGGCGACGTGTAGCGGACGCGTCGGATGCCGTCAACCGCGCCCACCGCGCGGAGCAGGTCGGCGAACAGCGGGCGAGCCCGGGGACCGCGTGGATCGTCCGCCCAGTCGGCGCCGCATGCGGCGACCGCCGACGCCGACGTCCAGTCCGCACGCGTCCGCCATTCGGACGCGAGGTCGCGCCCGAAGCTGTTCACGTTCTGCCCGAGCAGCGTCACCTCGACCACCCCGGCCGCGGCCAGCGCGGTAGCCTCACCGACGACGTCGGCAAACGGGCGGCTGATCTCGACACCCCGCACGCTCGGCACGATGCAGAAGGCGCACGAGTTGTCGCAGCCGATCTGGATCGTGAGCCATGAGGACCACGCGTCGTTGCGGCGGACCGGCAGCGCGCTCGGGAAGGCGTTGGACTCGGCCATGATCTCCATGACGGGCCCGCTGCGCTGGGCCTCACGGATGAGGTCGGCGGCACGGTGCACGTTGTGCGTGCCGAACACGACATCCACATGCGGTGCCCGCTTCTGGATGAGCCCCTGGTCCTTCTGGGCCTGGCACCCGGCGACGACGATCTGCACGCCCGGCTTGCGATCCTTCAACGGCTTGATGTGGCCGAGGTTGCCGTAGAGCTTGTTGTCGGCGTTCTCGCGGATGGTGCAGGTGTTGAAGACGATCACGTCGGCGTCCTCGTCGCTTTCCACTGCGACCATGCCGTCGGCCTCGAGCAGACCGGCGATGCGCTCGGTGTCGTGCTCGTTCATCTGGCAGCCGTACGTGTGGATGACGTACGTGCGGGGCTCGCTCACGGAGCCCAGGCTACCGGGGGTGGCGTGCACGGCCGGCGGTGATTGGCCGAGCGTCCCGGCGTCGGCCAGAGTCGGGAGATGACGGATCTCGCAACCGCCTCGCCTACGACGGCCCCCACCACGCGACCGGTCGCCGACCTCCTCGATCCCGAGCTGTACCGCGCCAACCCGCACGACCTATGGGCGTGGATGCGGGCCAACGAGCCGGTGTACCGCGACGAGCGCAACGGCCTCTGGGGCATCACGAAGCATGCCGACGTGATGGACGTCGAGCGACGCTCCGACGTGTTCCTCTCCGGCCTCGGATATCGCGCCGTGTGGTCGCGCGAGGAGGTCAACATGATCGCCCAGGACGACCCCCGCCACCGGCAGCAGCGCATGCTTGTCCGTGACTTCTTCACCCGTCCGACAGCCATCGGGCGAGAGCCCGAGTTCCGCGCGCTGGCGAACGAGCTGATCGACGAGTTCATCGACCGCGGGTCGGTCGAGGTTGTCGATGGTGTCGCCGGTCCGTATCCCGCGCGCCTCACGTGCCGGCTCATCGGCTTCGACGAGGCGGAGT
>JAYTFI010000265.1:0-3101 GCA_043734485.1 Acidimicrobiales bacterium
AGGCCGACCGGGCGAGCTTCGACCCAGATTCCCGGGTACGTCGCATCTTCGAGCAGCACGAGCGCGTCGAGCGGGTCGCCGTCCTCGCCGAGCGTGTCGGGAATGAACCCGTAGTCGGCCGGATACACGGTCGCTGAGAACAGCCGGCGGTCGAGGAAGATCTTGCCTGACTCATGGTCGATCTCGTACTTGTTACGAGAGCCTCGGGGAATCTCGATGACCACATGGATGCAGCCATCGCGGGGGATACGTGCCATGGGGCGGGAGCATACGGGAGCTTCTCCGTCAGCGTGGCTGAGTCGATCGGCCCTGTTCGTAAGTGTTCCTAGGAATTTTCGAAGTCTGGCGCTAGCCTGGCGTCAATTCGTCTCTTCCCGGACGACCGATGATGGAGAGTCACATGGACCTCAGCAAGCTCACCAAGGCCGACAAGATTCTCTTCGGCGCCGGCATCGTGTTCCTGATCAGCACGTTTCTTCCATGGTTCAGCGTTGGTCCGTATGACGCGAACGGCTGGGACATCAGCTTCCTGACCGGTGGCCTTCCGTTCTTCATCGTCCTCGCCATGTTGGTATGGGTGGGTCTGAAGTTGTTCTCGACGGTGAAGCTTCCGACTGAACTTCCTCCGCTATTCCTCGCCGGAGGCGTAGCGACCGCAGCGCTCGTCGTTCTCCGGCTGCTGATGGGCTACCACGGCGTCGATCGTGGGTTCGGCCTGTTCCTTGCGACGATCGCGGCCTTGGGCGTCGGTTTCGCCGGGTTCCTCAAGTTCACCGAAGGCGGCGGCGACCTCGACACCCTGAAGGCGCAGATGAAGGCCAAGGCGAGCGAGCTCGGCGACAAGAAGTAGGTCAACTTCGAGCTGGGCTGCCTCGATGGCGGTACGGCCGTTCGTACATCGCAGGTAGGTTCGTGGCCGATGCCTTGGTGTGATCCTTGCGCGAAGTACTGGGCGCCGAACGCACTCGCCGAGAACGGCTCGTGCCCGACGTGCCGTGCCGTGCTTGCCACCCAGGGCGCGCTGCGGATGGAGGCGCGTTCACTCGGTATGCCGGGTCCGGGTGAACAGGAGGGCGACGAGCCGAAAGCGCCGTGGCACTTCAAGCTGATGATCGTTGCGCTTGCGCTTTACCTCGGCTGGCGAGGGGTGCAAGGCGTCCAGTGGATTGTGAACCGCTGACGGCGGCGCGTTCCACGCCGCTGCAGTTGGCATCAGACGAGGACGAGCAGCCGTTCGCCCGTCGGGTCGACGGGTCCGACGATGCGACTACCCGCCGCCCGGAACCCGCGGATCGAAGCCACCACCTCCGCCGTCAGCCGCTCGCCCGGGACCACGATCGGGATGCCAGGTGGGTAGGGGATCACGTACTCTGCACACGTACGATCCACGACGTCGGCCATCACCGCGGACGCAGTCGGCAATTGCAGCGCACGATGTGGCGTCTCGACGAGTTCCGGTATCGCCGGCAGCGAGGCCGATGCGGCACTGTCGGCGTCGGGTGTCGATCTGGCCAAAGACGTAAGCGCACGAATTAAGACTGCGGCCGAATCCTCGTCGTCGCCAATCGTAAGTGAGCAGACGATCCGGCGGTGGTCGGCCAGCTCCACGTTGATCCGCTCGTGCTCCTTGAGAAAGCGGGCTGCCCGGAACCCGCTGCCGCCGTGCCCCGCAACGTCGATGACGATTTTGGTGGGATCGAGTGCGACGATCGTGCCATCGAGCAGCTCGTCGCCGAGCAGGCACAGGCCGGGGATCGCCGCAACTGCGTGCCGGACGTAGCGTGCGAGTGCGACCGTCCGGTTCATCATCGAGCGGCCCTCGTTCGCGACCTGCGCGGCGGCGAGGTCGAGCGAGAGCGTCAGCAGCGCGCTCGGCGACGACGACTGGAGCATCTGCAGTGAGCGAGCGAGGCGGTCGGGGTCGGCCCGAGTGCCGCGGACGTGCAGCATCGACGCCTGCGTGAGTGCCCCAAGAGTCTTGTGGGTCGACTGGATGACGACGTCGGCACCCTCCTGTAAGGCCGAACGGGGAAGGTCGGGATGCAGGCCGAAGTGCGATCCGTGGGCCTCGTCGACCACGAGGATTGCACCCGTCCGGTTGGCAAGCTCGACGTACGGTGCAAGGTCGCAGGCCATGCCGTAGTAGTTCGGCCGAGTGATGTGGATGACCGCCAGGTTCCCGTCGAACGGTGGCGCCTCGGCGACGAACCAGCCGTCGCGCACAACGTCGTGGATCATCGACAGGTAACGCGGCATCGCGCCGGACAGCGCGGCTCCGGTGTAGACGCTGCGGTGCGAGCCGCGCAGCATCAGGATCTGGTCGCCGTCACCGGCGAAAGCAGTGATCGCACTCAGGTTGCCGCCCGTCGACCCGTTCACGAGGAAGAACGTCCGATCGGCGCCGAAGGTGGTCGCGGCCCGCTGTTGCGCGACGACAATAGGGCCCTCTGGCGAGTGGAGATAGTCGAAGCCGCCCATCTCGCTCACGTCGGCCCGGATGGCGGCCGCGCCGAGGATCTCGCCGGCCAAGGGATGCAAGGCCGCGAGGCGCTGCTTGTGCCCCGGCATGTGGAACGACGCCCGCTCGGCCTGGTAGTAGGCGCGCAGATCACCGGCGAGCGCGGGACTGTCCCCACGGCCCGCCGAACGATCTGCGACGGTCACGCCACGAGCGTGTCGAGGGCGATCTTGACCGATCCGGCCAGGATGCGAAGGCCTTCATCGAGCAGCTCGTGCGCGATGGTGAGCGGCGGGAGGACCTTCAGAACGGTATCGTTGCGGCCCACGCGCTCGACGATCAGCCCGTCGGCGAATGCCTGCTGGCTGGCCACCTTGGCAAGTGCACCGGTGGGGTCGATCCGCCCAAGGTCCACGCCCCAGATCATGCCCGCTCCGCGGATGTCGATGCGGTCGTCGAGGGCCAAGATATCTGCGCGCATACGTTCTTCGACGAACGCGGCATTGGCGGCAGTCGCCATCTGCAGCTGTTCGTCGTCGAACACCCGGAGCGCCTCGGTGCCCGCGACGAACGCAAGCTGATTGCCGCGGAACGTGCCGGTATGATCGGCCGGCTTCCAGACGTCGAGGTCCGGTCGGATGAG
>JAYTFI010000266.1:0-1533 GCA_043734485.1 Acidimicrobiales bacterium
TCAGCAGCTACATCGGCCTGTTCGGCTCGAGCCCCATTTGGCTGTGGCAGCTGTGGAAGTTCATCACGCCGGGCCTGAACCCGAACGAGAAGAAGTACGCGATCCCGTTCGTGGTCTCATCGGTGCTGCTGTTCGTCGGTGGTGGCGCGATGGCGCTCTACACGCTGCCAGCCGGACTCGACTTCCTCGTCGCCAATGCCGGCAAGTACGCAGAGCCGTTCTACAACCTCGACAAGTTCGTCGGCCTCGTCACGCTCATCGTCGTCGCGTTCGGTTTCGCGTTCCTGTTTCCCGTTGTGATTGTGTTCCTCGAGCTCGTCAACGTCCTGCACTGGAAAACGCTGCTGAAGGGATGGCGCTACGCCATCGTCATCATCTTCATCATCGCCGCGGTGATCACCCCGAGCCAGGACCCGTACACGCTGATCGGCATGGCCGGTCCGATGTGCATCTTCTACTTCGCCTCCATCGGCATCGGATGGCTGGCCAAGCGGAACAAGTGACCGCCGCCCGCGGGTCGTTCGTTGCCTCGCTCCCGTTCGCTCTCGACGACTTCCAGGTCCGCGCCCTCGACGCGATCGACCGGAACTCTTCGGTCGTCGTTGCCGCACCGACCGGATCGGGCAAGACGGTGGTGGCCGAGTACGCCGTCCACAAGGCGCTCGCCGAGGGCGGCAAGGCGTTCTACACGGCACCGATCAAGGCGCTCTCGAATCAGAAGTTCGCCGACCTCGTGGCCCGCTACGGCAGCGACCGGGTCGGGTTGCTCACCGGCGACAACTCCGTGAACGAGGGCGCGCCGATCGTCGTGATGACGACCGAGGTGCTGCGCAACATGATCTACGCCCGGTCGAGCGCATTGCAGGGGCTGCGCTACGTCGTGCTCGACGAGGTGCACTACTTGCAGGACGCCTATCGCGGCTCGGTGTGGGAGGAGGTGATCATCCACACGCCCCTCGACGTTGACCTCGTCTGCCTCTCGGCCACAGTCTCCAACGCTGAAGAGCTCGCCGCGTGGGTCACCTCGGTGCGGGGGCACACCGAGGCGATCATCCACGAGAAGCGCCCGATCGAGCTCGTCCACCTGTACATGGTCGCAAATCGCGACAGCGGCGACGTGACGATGCTGCCGACGTTCGTGGGCGGCCGTCCCAACCCGCACGCGGCGAAGCTCGACGGGGAGGCCCAGGACCATTTGCAGATGCGGTCGAACCGGCGCCGGGCAGTTGCGACGCCGCGGCGGGTCGAAGTCATCGATGCCCTCAAGCAGGACGACATGCTCCCGGCCATCTACTTCATCTTCAGCCGTGCTGCGTGTGACGACGCCGTCACGGCGTGCCTCGCCGGCGGCCTTCGGCTCACGCTGGCGGAGGAGCGACGCGACATCACCGCCATCGTCGAAGACAAGGTTCGCGCGCTTAGTGATGACGATCTCGATGTGCTCGGGTACAACCGGTTCCTGACTGCCCTCCAGTACGGCTTCGCGGCCCACCACGCCGGAATGGTGCCGCCGTTCAAGGAGGCGGTCGAGGC
>JAYTFI010000267.1:0-11032 GCA_043734485.1 Acidimicrobiales bacterium
ACAGCAGAATCGGGGTTCCCGATCCGTGATCCTCGTAGTACACGCGGATTCCGTTGATCGCGGCAAAGGTCATTGGCGGTTCGTCCTTCGGGTGTCGATTAGGGCAGGTTGCGCCGGGCGCTATCGCCCGGTGCCAGTGCTCAGCCGATGCCGGGCTCGGCGGCGCCTTCCTCGACCCAGCGCACGAGTGCCTCGTCGTGAACGCCTGGACGCGGAAGCAGCATGAGGGGCTGCGGGCGGGAAGGATGACAATGCCTGTCGCCTGCGCGACGGCAACGGCCGTCGCAGGACGGCTGCACGAATGCGCGTTCATGGTGAAAATGCTGTGTTTCACGCCACGGCGGTCACTTCAGCTTGTACAGGCGGGCGGCGTTCTCCCAGAGGACCTTGCGCATGAGGTCCTCGCCGTAGCTGGCGATGTGCTGCTGGACGAGGTCCTTGGGGTCGGGGGAGTTGTTGTCGGGCCCGGGAGAGAGGCTCGTGTCGTGGGGGAAGTCGGTCTCGAACAAGACGTTGTCCGGAAACACCTGCAGGAGTGGCAGGGTGGTCTGCTCGAACCAGAACATGGCGTAGATCTGGCGGCGGAAGTACTCGGAGGGCAGGAGCCGCTGGGGGTAGTGCTTGGCGTGGCCGGGGTTGGTCCATTGCCAGTCGAGGGCCTCGATCAGGTAGGGGATGAAGCCGTAGCCGGACTCGACGGAGACGAAGTTGAGGGTGGGGAAGCGGTCGCACAGGCCGCTCATGATGACGTCGGCGATGGTGCGGCCATTGGACATGAATCCGAGCGCGGTACGGTAGACCTGGTTGGTCGCCTGCTCAAGCGGATCTTTCTTCACGGTCGCGCCGCGCTGCGCGGCGGCGTTCATCTCCTGTTCGGTGTAGCCGACGCCGACGTGGAAGTTGATCGAGATCTCCATCTCCTGCGCGGCGCCGTAAAAGCGGTCCCAGTACTTGTCGGTGACTGGGGGGAGGCCGTGCCGATTCATTGTCGCGGCCCAGACGATGCCCTTGAATCCGCGGCCGGCGGAGCGTTCCATCTCCTTGATGGACTCGTCGATGTTCCAGAACGGCAGCGATGCCATCGGGATCAACCGGTCGGGAGCGGTCGCTGCGAACTCGGCGAAGTGGTCGTTGTTCGCCCGGATGCAGGCGAGCTTCATCTCTTCGTCCTTGAGCGCCATGATGGCGTGACCTTCGAGGGCGACGATGTTGGGGTAGAGGATCTGGGCGTAGATGCCGTGGTCGTCCATCCACTTGAGGCGGGCGTTCGGGTCGTAGGCCGCCTTCTCCACTGCGTCCCAGGTCGAAGGGGCCGTGCCGCCACCGGCGACCGCCCCGCCGCCCACCTTGCCCAACCAGCTCTGTCCGACGCGCCACCGCTCTTCGCCCTCGTCGTTGGTCTCCACCCGCGGAGCATCGGCCAACCACTTCTGGGGTAGGCGTGACGTCCAGAGATCCGGGGTCTCACTGACGTGGGAATCTCCGTCAACGACACGAATTGGGGTGGTTACGCTCATGAGGCCTCCTCTGGGTCGCGACGCGTGACCCGCGCTTGTGAGATTATAATCATCATCAGCTATTGTCAAGTGGATCTGGTGTCCAATCGCTGTGGGCAGGTGGGGCCGTCAGCTGATCAGCAGGTCGGCCGCGGTCTGCTCTACCCACTGCACCAGGCCTTCGTCGTAGACCCCAGGCATGGGAGGAGCATGAGCCGGTGGCCTCGAGGTACTCGTCGGCTCGTGAGCCCGATCGGCGAACGGGACGCCCAGTTGGTCGAACTCCGGCTCGAGCCAGCCGACACCGAAGCCGAACATGAGCCGTCCGTTCGAGAGGACGTCGATGCTCACTCCGTCATCATGGGCCGTCCCCTCGAAATGCCGACGCCGTCCGCAAGGACCAGGGGTGGCTTGCGGGTCGACGTCGACGATGTTCGCGCCTCAGGCGCCGCAAAGCGTCGGCGCGTTCTGGCTACTTGCGGCGGTACGGGCGGGCGGCTGGTAGGGACCTCTGCCTTGACATCTCAAATAATCATAATTAGGGTTTTCATCGTACCAATTTCAGACCCGGACGGAGAACTCGAAACGCATGTCGAGCACCACCAGAGCCGACCGGATGACGGGCTGGGCCGACGCCCCGCAGGCCCTCACCCTCGGCGATGTGAGCCGCGAGCACCGGAGGCGTTTCCCCAGTCGCACCGCAGCCGTGTGCGGCGACGACCGGCTCACGTATGCGCAGCTCGATGACCGCGCCAGCCAGGTCGCGAATGTGCTTCGTTCGATGGACTGCGGCCCGGGATCGGCCGTGGCCTGGGTCGGACAGAACTGCCACCGGGTACTCGAGCTGCTGGTCGGCTGCGCCAAGGTCGGCGCCATGATGTGTCCGGTCAACTGGCGCTCGAGCCCGACCGAGCTCGCATTCGCTCTCGAAGACCTGCAGCCGGAGCTCGTCGTTTGGCAGGAGGCGGAAGTCGGCGATCGGCTGCGGGAGGCCCGTGCCGGGTTGGACGAACTGCGTGGAGCGAGCGGTGCACCCACCCGGTGGGTCCGC
Organism: Acidimicrobiales bacterium; assembly: GCA_043734485.1. Taxonomy (GTDB): domain Bacteria; phylum Actinomycetota; class Acidimicrobiia; order Acidimicrobiales; family JANYDT01; genus JAYUDQ01. The sequence goes on from JAYTFI010000267.1 coordinate 2,548, forward strand.
CACGACACGGACGACAAGGACGGTTACGAGGCGCTCATGTCGGGCGCCGACCCGTCCGACCCGGAGGAGGGCATCGATCCGCTCAGCCCCGTGCTCGTCATCTACACCGGCGCCTTCGGCGGCAAGCCGCATCCGGCCGGGCTCCACCACCTCTCGCTCACCATGCGCGCCATGTACGAGGCGATCGCCGCCCACATCGACCACGACTTCGCGTACCTCAACAACGGACCGATGTTCCATGTGGGGAACTGGCGGACCACGATGCCGACGTTCCTGTTCGGCGGGAAGAACGTGTTCATCCGCCGGGTCGAGCCGAAGCTCATGTGCGAGCTCATCGAGCGGGAGCGCTGCAACGGCGCCTATCTCGTGCCGGTGACGCGCGAGCAGTTGGCGGAGGCGAACAACGATGCCGCGTTCGACCTCTCGAGCCTTCGTGATTCGGGCGGCGACGCGGCCTGGCAGGCGATGATCTCGCCGACGCCGGCATCCACCGGCTACGGGCAGACCGAGACCGGCGGGGTGATCACGACCACGTCGTTCGGGCCGCCCGGGCTGGGTGCGGCGGGACGGTCGCTGCCGATGTCACAGGTGCGCATCGTCGATCCGGACGGCCGCGAACTGGCGATCGGCGAGGTGGGCGAGATCGTCGCCCGAGGCCTGACCGTGATGAGCGGGTACGTGCGGCGGGCGCAGGATTCGACCCGCGACTTCCGCGGCGGGTGGTGGCACACCGGTGATCTCGGCCGCCGCGAGGCCGACGGCACCGTCACCTTCGTCGGGCCGAGCCAGCGCATGATCAAGTCGGCGAGCGAGAACATCTATCCCGCCGAGGTCGAGCAGTGCCTCCGGATGCATCCGAAGGTCGCAGAGTGTGTGGTCATCGGGGTCCCTGATCCGCACTGGACGCAGAGCGTCAAGGCCATTGTCGTGCTCAGACCAGGCGAGCGCGCCGATGCCGACGAGGTCATCGAGCACTGCCGCCGCGTCATCGCGAGCTACAAGAAGCCCCGCTTCGTCGAGTTCGTCGATGAGCTGCCGCACAAGGGTGGCGTGCTCGACATCGACCTCATCGAGGAGCGGTTCGGCGGCGGCGGGTACCCCGGACAGGATGGACATCAGACAGGGAGGACAGTCGCATGGTGATGAACGAGGAAGTCGCGCTCGTCGGGATCGGACGGACCGACATCTACAGGCGCGGGCAGTCCGCGCCGCTTTCGGCACTCGAACTCGCGGTGCAGGCGCTGACCAAGGCCGCCGACGACGCCGGCATCGACGTCGGGGAGATCGACGGCTTCGTCTACTACGGCATCCAGGTCGACACCGCCCTTCTGGCGCAGGTGCTCGGGATCCCGGAGATCCGCTACACCGTCGGGCTGACCGGCGGTGGCGGTGGCTCCGCCGGATCGCTGGGCGTCGCCGCGGCGGCAGTGCGCACCGGTATGGCGAACAACGTCGCGGTGCTGCGCGTCGTGCAGCAGACGAAGCGCCGCTGGGGCGCAGCGTTCTCGCCGAACAACCCCGGCGCCATGGTCACGCCGGAGCGTGACTTCTACCTCACGGCCGGGATGATCGGACCGGGGCAGATGTTCGCGCCTATGGCCCGCCGGCACATGCACCAGTACGGCACGACCCGTGAGCACTTCGCCGAGGTGGTGATGGCGCACCGGTTCCATGCGCAGACCCGAGTGGGCGCGGTCCGGCCGAAGAACATCACCCTTGACGACTACTTCGCCGAACCGCTCATCTCGGACCCGTTCTGTCGGCACGACTTCTGCGTCGAGAGCGACCTGGGCGGCGCCGTGATCCTCGCCTCGGCGGAGCGGGCGAAGGACATGAAGCAGCACCCGGTGAAGCTGCTGGGTGCGGAGATGGGCGGCGAGGGCCGATGGGGTCAGGCCGAGAGCTGGTTGAACATGTCGGACGAACTGTTCCCGACCAGCGGTCACCGCTCGATCGCCCGCCGCCTGTTCCCGAAGGCGGGAATCACGCCGGCCGACGTGGACGGCTGCATGATCTACGACAACTTCTCGTCGAACGTCATCCTCCAGCTCGAGGACTACGGGTTCTGCGGCATCGGCGAGGGCGGTCCGTTCGTGGCCACCGGCGCAACCCGCGTGGGGACCGGGAGCCTTCCCGTGAACACCCACGGCGGGCAGCTTGCTGAGGCCTTCCTGGCCGGGCTGACGCACATCATCGAGGCGGTCGAACAGCTCCGCGGAACCGCGGTCAATCAGATCGAGGGTGCCGAAGTGATCCTGTGCACGGGCGGCGCGGCCGCCATTCCTACGAGCGGCGCATTGCTGACGAGGTGAGTCTGATGGGTGATCTGCTTAGAAGTCCGTTCCCGTCCCTGGCCAGGATCAATCCGGAGCTGTACGCCGAGCCGTTCTGGGATGCGGCGCGCGAGCACCGGTTCGTCTGCCAGAAGTGCGCCGACTGCGGGCAGTTCCGCATGCCGCCGGCGCCGTACTGCTGGAAGTGCCGCTCGGCTGCGGCCGCTTGGGACACGGTACCGGGGACCGGCACGGTGTACTCGTACACGGTCGTCGACTACACGCTCTCGGCCGACATCACGCAGGAGGACCTCCCTTACGTGCCGGTGATCGTCAAGCTCGACGGCACCGACGAGCAGAAGTTCATCGGGCTGCTGGTCGGCGAGGGCAACACGGCGGTGAAGATCGGTGACCGGGTCGAGACCATCTGGGACGATGTGGAGGGGATCGACGTGACGGTTCCCCGCTTCTGCATCAGCACGAACGGGGCCAGTACGAGCGGGGCATCGACGTGAGCGCCGGCTCCGAGGTCGTCTACGCGCGTATACGCGACGGCCGGGAGTTCATCGAGCTCTCCGCCGACCACCTCGCGGCGGTGAACGAGTTCACGAAGGCGTTCCTCGTGTCTGCCGGTGTGGTCGAAGGGGACATCATCCTGCTGATCGGCGACGGGAACGACACGTCGCTGCTCTCGCCCTTCGCCCGGGCCGCGGCAGGCCTGCACTGCACGCATTGCGCCGCCGACACGGTCCGCTTCGTTCGGGCCAACCTGCTGGCGTTCTTCGAGCAGTTCCGCTACCGGCTGGTGCTCGGGCTCACTGCGGAGATCGTCGACGTGGTGCAGGAGCAGGGCGTCGATCTGAAGACGCTGTTCGCCGGCGCGCAGATCTATGCCACGCCCGAGGCAAAGGCCGTGATGCACGACGCCGAAGGCGTGAAGACGTGGCTTCCGATGGGCCCCTTCGTCGCCGTCGAATCGGCCGATGGTGATCTGCGCGTGCCGATCGGCGCGCTCCGGGTGACGAGTGATCCGGATGGCACGGTCCTCGTGCATCCGATCGAGGGGGCCGCGTTGCCGCTCGCGGTGAGCGGGACGATCAGCGATTCGCCCTGTCCGTTCGGACTGTCCAGCCGGCGCTTCGTTCTCGAAGCCGCATTGAGCGATGCGAGGTGCCGATGACGAAGACCGTCACGCCGCATGTCACCGGTGACCTGGCGCGCTACCGCGAGCCCGACATCGAGCTGGCCGACCGCGCCGACATTCTCGCCATGCAGCGCGAGCGACTGAGCGAGATCGTCGACTACGCGCTCTCGAACTCTGCGCTGACGAAGGAGCTCTGGGCCGCTCACGGCTTGGGACGTGGCGACGTGCGCACGATGGAGGACTTCCTCGATCGAGCGCCGTTCTTCGTGCAGTCCGACTCGACCGACTACGGCATGCGCACCGGTGATGCCTTCGGCGGGCTGTTGTCGATGCCCCGCTCGCAGGTCGAGGTGGTCGCCTCTACGTCCGGCACCACCGGCATCCCCATGGCGCTTCCTCAGTACGCCGACAACCCCCGTGTCGTCTCGTCGAGTCGTGACCTGCACGAGGAAGGTCTGCGCGCCGGAGACACCTTGCTGCGCATGAACATCGTGTCCCGCGGTGGCCTCATTTCGCAGAGCTCGCGGGTCACCGACGGCCTCGGGGTGCGGACGGTGACGCTCAACAACAACCCGGACAGCGCCGCGGCCGTGATCGAAGCGGCCGAGCGATTCTCGCCGGTCTCGTTCCACATCATGTCGCGCCCGCTCATGATCGCCCTGAACGACTGCGCGGCCGAGAAGGGCATCGAGCTCAACGAGGCGTTCTCGTCGTTCCACACGGTCACATTCGGAGGCGAGCCGCTCGGTGACGCCGGCAGGAGCCAGTTGAAGCGCTGGTTCTCCCGGGTGCGCGTGCACACCGGGCTCGGCAACACCGTCGCCGCGGTCGAGTGCCTGGAGGCCGATGGCGGCCATACCTGGGAGGATCTCGTCCTCATCGAGGTGCTCGATCCGCAGACCCGGCTGCCCGTCCCCGAGGGCGAGGTCGGCGAGCTCGTCGTCACGACGCTCATGGAGAAGGCGATGCCGCTCCTGCGGTTCCGCACCGAGGACCTCGTGCGCTTCACGTCGACGCGCTGCGGCTGTGGGCGCACACACGGGCGGATCTGGACGGTCGGCCGGCTGGGGGACGGCGTCCGCGTCGCCGGCAAGGTCATCCTGCCGAGCGACCTGCTGGCCGTCCTGGCGCTGTTCCCCGAGACGCAGGCCGGTCTGTGCCAGCTGATCCGGCCGAAGCACGAGGAGCAGGAGGAGCAGGTCCTCCGTCTACGCGTCGGGCGGGCCGAGGGCAGGAGCGACACCGAACTCGGAGCTGCGATGCAACAGGCCGTGATGGAGCGGCTGGGCATCGAGAGCAACCCGTCGTTCATCCCGAACGCCACGCTGCTCAGCAGCGGACCGGGGTACAAGATCCCCCGCATCGTCAAGGAGTAGACCGGGCAGTACATGGACCTCTACTTCTCCCCCGAGGACGACGCCTTCCGTGATGAGGTGCGCACCTGGCTGCACGAGAACGTTCCCAGGGGGATCGTGCCCGACGACGGCAAGGCGATGCGCGACTTCGACCTGGCGTGGCAGCGCACGCAATGGGACGGCGGGTGGGCCGGTATCTCCTGGCCCACCGAGTACCAGGGCCGCGGGCTTGGCCTCATCCAGCAGCTCATCTGGTACGAGGAGCTGGCCCGCGCCGACGCGCCCGATGCCCGCAGCGCGTTCGTCGGCATCGCCCACGGCGGCCCCACGCTGATCGCCCGGGCGAACGAGGAGATCAAGTCGTTCCACCTGCCGAAGATCCTCCGGGGCGAGGTTGTGTGGTGCCAGGGATTCTCGGAGCCGGAGTCCGGATCCGACCTGGCTTCGCTGCGCACCAAAGGCGTCATCGATGGCGACCAGATCGTTGTGACCGGTCAGAAGATCTGGACGAGCTACGCCGATGTGGCCGACTACCAGGAGCTGCTGGTGCGCACCAACCCCGACGTGCCCAAGCACAAAGGCATCACCTGGGTCGTCTGCGACATGCGCAGCCCTGGCATCGAGGTCCGGCGAATCAAGACCATGGCCCGCGACCATCACCTCAACGAGGTGTTCTACGACGAGGTCCGCATCCCGCTCACGAACGTGGTCGGCGACATCGACGAGGGGTGGAGCGTGGCCATGTCGACGCTCGGGTTCGAGCGGGGCACCGCGTTCACAGCCCGCCAGGTCAAGCTGTCCAAGTCCGTCGAGCGCCTCATCGAGCTCGCCGCCGGGCGCCGCTCGTTCAACGGCAAGGCGATGATCGAGGACGACGAGATCGCCCGCCGCCTCGGCCGTGCCCGGGCCGGTGTGGCCTCAATGCGGGCTATGACGTATGCGGGCATCAGCCGCAACGCCACCCGGCCACCCGGCCCCGAAGGGTCGATGCTGAAGCTGTACTACAGCGAGCTCATCAAGGTCGTGGCGCAGCTTTCGCTCGACATCCTCGGGCCCGACGCGCTCCGGTTCCTCCCCGACGGTGACCCCGACGGCTGGACGGGCAGCTACATGCGATCGTTCGCGTCGTCCATCGGTGGCGGCACGTCCGAGATCCTCCGCAACATCATCGGCGACCGCGTCCTCGGTCTCCCGCGCTGAAAGGACCGTGGTGCATCTTCTTCCCACTGCCGAACAGGACGAGATCGCCGGCACGGTCCGCACGTTCCTCTCCAAGGAGATGCCGCTGACGCGGCTGCGCGAGTTCGACGATGGTGCGACCCCGGTCGACCGCCACTTCTGGAAGCGATGCGCGGATCAGGGCTGGTTCGGTCTCGGGCTGTCCGAGGCCATGGGCGGCGTCGGGTACTCCGTTGTCGAGGAGGTGCTCCTTTTCCGCGAGATCGGCCGGGCGGTTACGCCAGGACCGTTCCTGTCGACGGTGCTCGGCGCCCGTCTGGCCGCAGTTGCTGGCGCGGCGGACATCGCCGCCGCCATCCTCGCCGGTGACGCCGTCGTCGGTCTGGCCGAAGCCCACAGCGACCCGGCCGTCGGCATCGGTGCCACCGTGTCCGGATCCTTCGACGTCCTCCACGGCGACGGTGCGGACTATGTGCTCATCGCCGACCCGCTGGTCGCAGCACTCGTGCGACGGTCGGACCTTGCGGCAGGTGAGGCCATGTCCTGCCTCGATGCGACCATCGGCCTGGAACGGGTGTTGGCCGTCGATGTGCCGACTGTGGCCGTCGTCGACTCCGCGCAAGACGCGATCCACCGCCGAGGGACGCTGCTGGTGTCCGGCGTCCTTGCGGGCATCGCCGAGGCCACTCGCGACCTCGCCAGCGAGTACGCAAAGGTCCGTGTCCAGTTCGGACGGCCCATCGGTGTCAACCAAGGGGTTAAGCACGAGTGCGCCGAGATGGCCGTGCGGGCGGACGCGGCCACGTACCAGACGTTCTTCGCCGCAGTTGTCCTCGAATCGGCGCGCGAAGACGTCGAATTCCACGTTGCAACCGCGAAGATTATGTCGAGCAATTCGGCCATGAAGAACGCGGCATCGGCAGTTCAATTGCATGGTGCGATGGGGTACACCTACGAGCATTCTGCTCATCGCTACGTATCGAGGTCGCACGTCTACGAGCAGCTGTTCGGCAATGCCCAAAGCCGCTTGGAGCAGTTGGTCCGCATGCCTGCACCGCTATGACGCCGGGGTGCCGGCCGCCCTGCTGAGCGAGACCCCGCGCCGCAATCGCCACGTTCGCTGATCCTGAGGAGACCACATGACCGCAATCGCATTCGCACAGTCCGAGGAGCTCGACGACATCCTCGCCGGCATTGACGCCTATCTCGCCTCGGAGGTCTACCCGCGGTACGAGAAGAACCGCGAGCTCATGGAGGAGCCCCGGCTGTACTACGCCGAGGACGGCCGGTACTCGCCCGACGTGGTGCAGATGATCCGCGAGATCCGGATGACGTCGGCCACGGCCGGTTACTTCAACATCTCCGTCCCCGAGGAGATGGGCGGTGGCGGGATGGGCTTCGGGACGTACTTCGCCTGCCTCGAACACATCTTCCGCCGTTGCGGCGGCAACATGAACTTCGGGCAGTACGCGATCAGCCACTGGGCCTACGGTCCGAGCGCCGTCCTGGCCGGGCTTACCGACGAGGCGAAGGAGCGTGTGCTGAAGCCGCTGCTGACGGGCGAGCAGATGATGTGCTTCGGCATGTCCGAGCCCGACGCCGGCTCCGACGTGGCCCGTATCCGCACGACGGCGGACGCGGCGCAGGGCGGCGGCTGGCTGCTGAACGGGCGCAAGATCTGGACGAGCAACGCGCCCATTGCGGAGTGGATGATCGTGCTCGCCGTCACCGACCGCGAGCTCTCGGCGCAGCGCAAGGGCGGCATCAGCGCGTTCATGGTCCCGATGAACGCCAGCGGCGTTCGCATCGAGCGGGTCATCCGGATGTGGGGCGAGGGCGGCGGCACGGAGGCGGAGACGGCGTTCGAGGACGTGGCCATCGAACCCTGGCAGCTCGTCGGGAGCCTGAACCAGGGGTTCCGGATCGGCATGCAGGGCGTCTCGCTCGGCCGGGTGTTCAACTGCGCCCGCGCTATAGGGCTCGGACGCTGGGCCCTCGAGATGGCGGTCGAGTACACGAAGTCGAGAGTCGTGTTCGATCGCCCGATCTCGGAGTACCAGGGCGTGATGTTCCCGCTGGCCGAGTCCTTCACCGAGCTCCACGCGGCGCACCTCCTCGCGCTGAACGCGGCGGCGCTGCTCGACGCCGGACAGGGTGCGGTGAAGGAACTGTCGATGGCAAAGATGATGGCGGTACAGGCCGGCGCGAGGGCGGTCGACCGTGCCATCCAGGCGCACGGCGCCATCGGATTCACGAACGAGCTGGGCCTGACCGAGGCATACCGGCACCTGCGCCAGGTCAACGTCGCAGATGGGACGAATGAGATCCTCACCCGTACGATCGTGAACCGTCTCCTCAAGGGCGACGTCGCGATCTGACCCGGCGTCCTGTCGTCCACGACTACGTGCACATACGTTCGTATCTACGAAACACGGAAGGCATCACATCATGGGAGCACTTGAGGGACGCGTCGCCATCATCACCGGCGCAGGGCGCGGCATCGGACGCGAGCACGCGCTGCTGTTCGCCAAGGA
>JAYTFI010000268.1:0-11063 GCA_043734485.1 Acidimicrobiales bacterium
TGCGGTCTTGGGCGCGCTGTGCGGCGCCTCGATCGCGTCGGTTGGATGGTCATCGCCGCGTGCCGACGCAGCCCGCAAGCCGGTGCGCGCGACGGTGAAGGCGGCTGCTGCCAGACGGCCTGTGGCCAGCGCAGCCGCGACCGTTTCCACGGTGCGAGTCGAGTCTGGCGCCGCGCCGGCGGCTGCGGCCACGATCGTTGCCGCTCCCCCGACGTCCCCGGTCATTGCGTCGTCGACCACCTCGACCACCTCGACCACCTCGATCGTTCCGGACCCGCGCACGACTTCACGCGTTGCCGTCGCGGTCAGTGCTGGCATCGACGTCTTCCCGACGGCGGACTCCTTCACCCGCGACCGCATCATCTTCGGGTTGCAGGACTCTGGCGCGCCGACCGTCTTCCTCGTCGTCGCCGAACAGGGTGACCGATATCAGGTCCAGCTCCCCATCCGCCCCAACGGCACGACCGGGTGGATCGAGCGGCGCACGGTCAAGACCTTCACCCACGCCTTCCGGATCCAGGTCGGGCTGAACGCCCACGAGATCGTGGTCACCAACGGCTCGACGGAGGTCCTGCGGGCCCGCATCGGCGTCGGCCGCACCGCTGCGCCAACCCCCGGGGGCACGTACTACACCACGCAATTGCTCAAGACCCCGAACCCGAACGGCGCGTACGGGCCATATGCGTACGGACTATCGGGATTCTCGGAGACCCTCGCCTCGTTCGGTGGGGGCGAAGCCGTCATCGGCCTCCACGGCACCAACCGGCCGGATCTCCTCGGTGGCGACGTCAGTAGTGGATGCATTCGGCTGGCCAACGCCGACATCACCTATCTCGCCGGCCTCCTGCCGATCGGCGTCCCCGTCGTCATCACGAGCTGACCTGTCCCGAGGGGTGTCCCGGAGTCGGGGCACCGTGGGGCTGTCAGCGGCGGCGGAACGCGATCAGCGCAGTGTTGACCTCGCCCGGCCGTTTGACCGCGTCAGCTTCGCTGAGGATCGGATTGAACGTGTTGGCGAAGATCATGTTGGCCCACGCCCACGGGGCGCGCTGTTCCGCGGTCAGCGACTCGGTCCAGAACCGCTGGAAGTGAAGGTCGGCGTAGCGAGGGTCGGGTGTCGTCTGCATGAGGAAGCGAAGGTCGACGACATGGAGGTCGGGATGGCTCAGCAAACGCTCGTAGAGGGCCTCGTGTGAGTACAGCCGGTACGAGTACGAGAAGCGCTCGTTGCCGCCGGGCACCTCGATGAAGCCGTTGTCGTTGCTCATCGGAACGGTGACAACCCCGACGCCACCAGGGACCAGTGAGCGGGCGATCGTGGCGATGGCCATCGAATCGCCGTTCCCGGCGGGCGTGAAGAAATGCTCGATTGCACTGATGGCGATGACGGTGTCGAAGCGTTCGGCAGGCTGGTAGATCGTGGCGTCGGCGCATTCGAAGCGCACTGCGATGGCCCGGTCGTAGGCCCGCTCGGCGGCTTCGATCCGATCGGTCAGCATCGGTTCGGCCACCGGATCGATGTCGATCCCGACGGCGTCGGCCCCATGCGCAGCGGCGAAGGGCAGGAAGATGTTCGCCTCGCAGCCCACGTCGAGCAGCCGCACCCCTGGCTCGATGCGCACATGGTCGAGCAGGAAGCGGTATTCGCCGTAGCGGATCAGGTACGGGTCGTACCCCGGGACGAAGAGCTGGTCGCCGTAGGCGAGGCGTTCGTACTCGAGGAAGTCGGCAAACGTGGGGGCAGCCATGGGCCGGTGACTCTACCCAGGCTGGTTCGAGCTCCAGACGCGGAAGGACCCCCGCCGAAGCGGGGGTCCTTCCAGCTACCGGGTGAGGCTAGATCAGCCGGTGAAGGTCGGGGTGGCCTCGACCGGCGTGGCCGGTGCGGGGGTCACGGGCGGGGCGGCGGTGGTGACGGGAGCGGCCGTGGTGGTCGCAGCCGGGGCAGCCGTCGTGGTGGTCGTCTCGACCACGTTGTAGTTGTTGGTGATGATGACGTGGGCATCACAGTTGTCGGCAGTGGTAACCGGAACCGGGATCGTCGGGCCACCCGGGAGGGCAACCGTCGGGGCGCCGACCGTGGGGGCGGTGCCACAGGAGGCGACACGCTTGACGGTGACCCGGCCGTCAGTGGTGTTGTCACCGCTGTTGTCCGAGTACGAGGCGACAGCGCCATCGGAGCGGGTCTCGGTGACGAGGCAGTTCGTGCCGGCAACCAGGTTCGAGTACACCTTGGACTGGCGATCCTTCAACAGGAACGTGTCCTTCGGGCCACCCTTGTCGCAGGCGACGCTGATCTCGTACGTGGCGATGTTCGTCTTCGGGTCGCCGGTGACGACCTTCGAGATGACCAGGACGCCGAGGAACGAGTTCGTGACGGTGATGGTCTGGCCCTGAGCGGTCAGCGCCGACTTGAAGACGGTGCCGGCCTGGACGCCGGGAAGCGGCAAGCCAGCCGAGCCGTCAGCGTTGGTGACGGTCGACGAGTAAGCCGTGACGCCGGCCTGGTTGTTGAGCTCGGTCACTTCGCACAGCGATGTCCCACGGAGGTCGGGGAACTCGTTGACGCCGATGACGCGAGTTGCGGTCGTACCGGTACCCGTCAGGGTGAAGTTGCCGTTGAAGATAACGACGCCGCCCACGGTGCCCCTGGGGGTGAGTGCAACCGTCGAGGTCGCCGTCGAGAGCGCCGTGACGAACGGACTCGGGGTCAACGTTCCGGGAGCAGGTGCGACGCCAGGAACGACTGCTGCGCCAGCCGCCGTCATGTTGGCCGTCGTGCCGAGCACGTCAGGCGCAACAACGCCCAAAGAGCGCACGTCGAAGTAGCGGGTGCCGCTGACGACGATGGAGGTACCGGCACCGGCGACGACGAGTGAGCCCTGCGGCACGGCGCCGCCCGGGTTGAGCTCGATGAAGGCAACGCCGGCGGCGGTGTTGGAGCAGGCAACGGTCATCGGGTAGGCGAAGCCGGCAACCGGCTCATCGCCGTTGACGACCTTCTTGACCGTGATGCCGGGGAAGATGACCGTGACCACGACGTTGGTCGAGATCGGGGTCGGAAGCACACCGACATTGCCGGCTCCGAAAAGTGACACGCGAGTGGCATCAGCAGTGACCGCCGTGTTGTTCGGCTGGCTCGGGGTCTCGGTGAGCACGGCCTTCGAGGTCGCGATCAACGAGGTGCCGACGCTCTGGCTGTTGATGACCGTACGGACGGTCTCGCCGACGCGCAGCGCAATGGTGCCCGTCGTCAGGTTCGCTGAACCGACGAGCTGGGCGCCGTAGGTGCACACCGAGCCGGTATTGCCGGTGATGGCGGGCGTGAGCGGCCAGAAAGTGGGCACGCCGGCAGCACCGAAGGCGACCGTGTAGGTGGCCGTCGACGTCGCGATCGCGCCGAGCAGGCTCGTACAGGTGACGGAGACGTTGACGCCGGTGACACCGGTAGGCACAGAGCCGCCGGCGGAGACTGCGCTCAGCGTGATGGACGGGGATGTCACGGTCTGGGCATCTGCAACGGTCTGCGCGGCGAACGGGCTCGCGAGAAGACCTGCAGCTACCAGGGCCAGTGACGTGCGGGAAATCCGCTTGGTCATTGTTTGCTCCTTGGATGGATTAGCGGAGCACAGTCGATCACTAGCCTTCCGGGCCTGACCCGGACCAAGACATTGGTACCGAGGCCACTCGTCGCATCCGCCACGGTGTGGCGAGTGGGACAGACCCCTTGATCGATCGTGCAGCCCAAGGAGTTCCCCGAGCCGAGAAGGACTCTACGGACCAATTGTTACGAAGGCAAGAGGAAGTGACGAGTTTTCGTCATGAAACCGCAACATTTCGCCGTTCACCGCAATCTGCGCGCAACGTTGTTCACCTACGCGCGCTCCGCGCGTTTTCGTTGTTCCACGGTCAGAGAGCTGCGGCGATGTTGCGGTCCGGCTCCCTCAGAAGGGCGACCAGCGGCGGCGTCGAGGCCACGGTGCAGGCAATGGCGCCCCACAGTATCCTCGCACCCGGCGTGATGGCGTGGCCCACGACCTCGTGCAGACCGAGCGCCACGCCGCAGCCGAAGCCGGTGGCGAGCAGCGCGTAGCCCCAGCGGCCGAACGCCTCCAGGAGCGCGACGCAGAGCCCGGCGACGGCCAGCACGCCGTGCGCGATCAGCAGGCTGCGGGTGATTTCACGCGGCTGGCCATCGGCCACCACCCAGGCCATCACGGCCAATGAGGCAATCGCGGCACCGAGCAGCAGCCGGAGCATCGATTCGACCAGTAGCCGGCTCGTCAGCCGGCCGATTCGGCCATCGCCGCGCCGCCGTACGGATGTGTTGACCAGCACCTGCGGCATCACTTCCCAAAGCCGCGTCATGTGCAGCCCACCCCAGAGGCTCCCGAAGAGCGACGGCACCACGGTGAGCGCGGGAAGGATCCCCTGTGCATGCCAGGCGAAGCGCGGCTCGATGACGAGGAGGAAGCCCATGCCCGCGCCGATCAGCCCTGCAGGAACGGCCCGCTGCCACGGGCCCGCCCGCCGACGAGACCTCGGCGACCCCCAGACGGCGGCCACGCCGGACACCACGGCCATCGACGCAGCCGATCCGATGATGACCCGAGGCGAGAGCCCGAGCTTGAGCGTCGCCGCGCCGAGGACAAGGCCCAGCCCGAAGACCGGACCCCAGCCCCGCCTGGTGAGGATGAAGCCGCCCACCCAGATCGTCGTCAGAGCAACCGCGAGCAGGCCGCCGGGCCGCACCAGCGCCAGCGCGCCGAGGACCGCGACGCCCGGCAGGGCAATCCATGGTTCGCACCGCAGACGGCCGAGCCCGTCTGGTCCCGAGAGGTAGCGGCGCCGCAGCAGCCACTGCGCGCCAAGGCTCACCGGAAGAGCGAGACGCCACGCCCGGTCGACGGCGACGAGACCGAACTCGTCCGCCAGTGAGCTGATCCAGAACCCGACGAACAGGACCCCGATGACGAATCCCACATCGCCCATGGCCAGGGAGCGGTCGGCCGACCCGACGATGACCGTTCGGTCGTCGCTCGACGCGAAGGTCGTCGCCGCGGGGGCAATGGCCCGGGCCAGCGGGTGGGAGAGGTCGGGAGCGACGCCACCCCACGCTTCGAGGACGACGGCGATCTCGAGTGGGTCCTGGGCGGCACGGCCGAGGCGGGCGTGCACGAGAGCGAGAGCCTGCGCCTCGGTGAGGATGTTCATTCGTCGGCCCAGGCCTGTGTGCGCCGGACGAACGCGGCGAGGTCGGCCGTCTCTCCAGGGACCGACGGACCGACGTCGCCGTCGCTCTCGTTCGGGTGCAAGGCGATCTCCATGGCCGTGATCTCGTCGGAGGGCAGCAACGGCGGCTCGATGGCGCGCCCGGTGACCTCACTGAGCACTCGGTGGTACCCGTCGAGACATGCCGCTTTCCCAAATTTCCGGGCCACCCGCACGTGTGCCCGATCGCCCAGCGTCGTCGCCAGCACCTCGTCCTTCAGCAGCGTCACGATCCCCGCGGCCAGCGTCTCGTGCGACCCGGGCGGTGCCGTGAAGCCGCATCCAGCCACTGCCTCCGGCACCCCGCCGACTGCGGTGGCCACGACCGGGCGTCCGCACGCCATCGCCTCGAGCACAATGATCGGGAAGCCTTCGCTGATGCTGGAGAAGAAGGCCACGTTCGCACCCCGAAGCGCGGCGTACGGATCGTCGGTCCCGCCCATGAACCGGAACCCCGAGCCGAGCTCGAGATCGCGATGCAGCGCGAGGCAGGATTCGTAGTACGGCTCGGCGCCGTCGGCCACGGGTCCGTAGTGGACGAACTGGGCGTCGGGCATCTGGCTGAGAACAGCGGCGGCGGCGCGGAGCATCGTCTTGATGTCCTTGAGCGGATCGATGCGTCCGACGGAGACGACGCGACGCGACGCCGGAGGCAGCGTGACACGTGGCGGAACGAGCACGCCGTTGTAGATGGTCTGGATCCGTTCCGCGGGCACGCCTAGAGCCCGCTCCCAGGCCGCATTCGCATCGGCCACCGGTGCCACCACCGAAGCCGAGGCGTACGCCATCCGGGCCAGACCGCGCGCCAGGCGGGTACCCGACCAGCGCGCGCCGGTCGAAGCGCTGCCTCGCATCGCGCTCAGGTACGCCTCGCGGACGTAGACGCCGTGCTCCGTCAGCACGATGGGGGTGCCGTGGATGGCCTTCTGCACCACGGCTGGGATCGCGGCCCAACCGGCCGCGGACACCAGCGATGCGTCGGCCTTGGCCGTGTCGGTGTCCACGGCTGCCGTTCGGGCGATCCAGTACAGCGACTGATACAGCTCGGCCGCCTGCAGCACGTCGAGGTCGGGAGCAGCGCGCACCTCGGCCGGCTGCTCGTCGAGGACGGATTCGAGGCCGACGAGGAACGAGGCCCAGCCCGCTTTGCTGCGGAACACGAGGCGGATGCGCGAGGGATGGCGGCGGCACCACACGAGCGCCTCCGTCAGTTCGCCGAGGTCGCCGTTCCACCCCAACAGGCCGCGCACGAGCACGCCGGGGAGATCGAGGTGATCATCGCGGCGGCGCCTGAGCGGATTCCACGGATGCACCGTTTCGGACCACAGGTCGATGTGGCCGGCGAGAGTGACGTTGGCCGGGAACTCGAAGAGCGACCTACGGTGCAGACCGCCGGCGGTGAGCGGGAGCACCTTCCAATCGATGCCGGGCAGGCCGTTCACGAGAATGTCGCACCAGGTGCTGACACCGCCCA
Organism: Acidimicrobiales bacterium; assembly: GCA_043734485.1. Taxonomy (GTDB): domain Bacteria; phylum Actinomycetota; class Acidimicrobiia; order Acidimicrobiales; family JANYDT01; genus JAYUDQ01. Next base: position 6,746 of record JAYTFI010000268.1, read on the forward strand.
GGATGAAGGGGTAGGTGCCCTCGGTGGTGAGCAGGATCGAGGGCTTCACGGTCCGAGACGCTCGAGCCGGCGCGCCATCTGGTCCGCCACCGAGCGGATCTGTGCGCACATCTCGAGCAGCACGTCGCGCATGACGAGCACATCGGTCATCGCCTGCCAGGCGACATCGGCGGCGGCATCGGCATCGGCGGGGCTTGCGGACCCGGGTGCGCCAGCGTCGTCGAGGTCGTCGGCGACACGGTCAGCCAACCTTCGCAAGGTGGCCAGTGGTTCCGCGGCATCGTTGCGATGGGGCGCGACCCGCAGCTGTGCGTTCTCTTCGCGCAGCTCGGCGATCTCCGACCGCAGCGCAGCGACGGCCTTGGTCAGCTCATCATTGGCGATGCTGGTGAAGATGCCGACGGCCACGACCCCTCCACGGGCACTCGGGAACAGGTCATCCTACCTGGCGTCGGCGAGCCGGAGGAGCGGTTCACTCCCGAAAGGGCCGATCAGGCGCTGCGTCGGACGGCTGCTGCGCTCAGCACCGTCGACAGGCCGACGTTCTCACCGTCGGCCTTCCACCACTTGGTCTCGCAACGGCTGCACGAGTGCAGTGTGAGCTCCCGGTTGTTGACGCTCATCGTGATGGTGACGAGGCGGGCGATCTGGCAGAGCGGGCACATCATTCCGATTCCAACATCCTTCTGTTCGTTGACCCTCCAAGGTCGAACCATTGCATCGGCTGCAATTCGCCAGAACTTGAGCGGTGCTTCACGCAATGAACCGCACGCCCTATTTTGAACGCCCGCGCTGGGAAGAATCACTACTCGTGCATGTTCGTGAAGCCTCCCGCACTCGAATTGTTCAGCCCGCACTCGAATTGTTCAGCGCAGGCGGCGTCCCAGCTCGACCACCGTCACGAGGTTGAACCCGACGTGGGTGAAGAACGACGGCGCGATGCGGCCGCAGCGGGTCGCGATCGTTCCGCAGACGAGTCCGACGAGCAGCAGCGCCGGGAACTGCAGCCATTCGAAGTGCACTCCTGCGAACCAGACGGCGCCGAGCACGACGGCGAGAACGGGTGCAGCGGCCACCGAGCGGCCATCGAGCACGCGTCGGATGGAGCCGAGCACCAACCCTCGATAGAACAGCTCTTCGACCGCGGGGGCGACGACGACGAGCGCGATCGCGAGGACGACGAAGCTCGGCCCGAGTCGGCCGGCCCGGCCGACTAGCTCACGGGCCGGCCGTTCGAGCCGATCGCTGTCGACCGAGAAGGGCAGGTACAGCAGCGTGCCCGCGAACTGGAGCACGACCCCGAGGACGAGATAGAGCGGATCGGCGGGCCGGATGCGGAGACCGACGAGGGCGCGGACGGGAACGTTTCGTAGACGGCCGGCGATGAACACCCCGCCGATCAGGCAGGCCCAGAGCGGCACGAGGCTCAGGACGACTGGCGCGACCCCTGGCTTCAGCGCCGTTCCCTTGCCGTCGGCGCCGCGGTCCACGAGGAACGCGACGGCGATCACCGTCGATGCGATCAACGCCGCGAACTGCGCGCCGGCCGCGATGGCAAGCCCGCTCGGCGGGTTCGGCGCCTCCCACGTGTGCGGAGCCGGCTCGGCGGAAGGCGTCACCGTCAGATCGCGGTGCGGCTGGCAGCCTTCGCCGGGGCATCGGCCCACTGGTCATCAGCGGCGGTGCCGACGGCGATCAGCGGCTCACGGCGAAGCGTCCATCCACGCGGTGGTGTGAGGTTGTCGAGGTGCACGCGGCACAGGTCGTAAAGCGACGGATGGCGTTCTTCGGCCAGGCGGCCGACGTAGACCGTGGCCGTGGCGTAGTCGTAGGACATCGAGGCCGCCGGCGAATGGGGGCATGCGGGGCGTGAGCATCGGCGTTCGGCCATACGCACCACCGTACCGACGCACCGGCCGGTTCCGGTGCATGGCCCCCGGTGGAAACGAGTCGGCTCGGGTCGGGCGGCCGCTCCCGACTGTCACAGGGTCGTCGTAGGCTGGGCTCATGCCGGGCAGCGCCGCCGATCCGCGGGCCGACGACGAGGCACCGGATCGATTCGACCCAAGACCGGTTCCTCCGCGCCCCTTCACGCCGGCCGGCGTGCAGAACCCGGGCGCCATGGGCCGCAGCGATGGTGGTGGAGACGGGCCCAAAGGCGGGACGGGCGCACCCGGTGACCGCAGCCGACCGGGCATGCTCGGCACGAGCCGCTTGCGACGCGGTTCCGGCGGGCCGGGGCGGCGAAGTGGGCCGTGGCCGTCATGGCTTCCTTGGGTGGTCGTGGTGCTCGTTCTGGGCGCTGCGCTGCTCCCTCGGGCCTTGGGCAGCGGCGGTGCCGATTCGTTCGACTACGGGACCTTCCTCACGAAGGCGGCCGGCGGCCAGATCCGCAGTGCCACGTTCACCAACGGCACCGGCCACATCACGGGCGAGCTGACCACGGGTGAGCGCTTCCGGGTCTCCGGCCCATCGGAGCTGCCGGTGGAGGACCGCGCTGCGCTACGGGCCGTCGCATTGCGGTTCCGCACTCCCACGAACAGCGCTCTCGCCGGCCTGCTGGCCGGCATCCTTCCGCTGTTCCTGATTATCGGCTTCATGCTGTGGATGTCGCGGCGGGCCCAAGGGCAGGTCGGCGGGATCATGTCGATCGGCAAGACGAAGGCGAAGGTGTGGTCGGCCGAGAACCCGCGCACCACGTTCGCCGATGTTGCCGGCTACGAAGGCGTCAAGAGCGAGATCGCCGAGGTCGTCGACTTCCTGCGCACGCCCGAGCGCTTCCGCGACATCGGCGCGACGATCCCCAAGGGCGTGCTGCTCGTCGGTCCTCCCGGAACCGGAAAGACCCTTTTGGCCCGGGCCGTGGCCGGCGAAGCGGGGGTGCCGTTCATGTCGGTGACCGGCTCCGACTTCATGGAGATGTTCGTCGGCGTCGGCGCCTCGAGGGTACGCGACCTGTTCGATACCGCTCGCAAACAGTCGCCTTGCATCGTGTTCATCGACGAGATCGATTCGATCGGGCGCAAGCGGGGGGCCGGGCTCGGTGGTGGCCATGACGAGCGGGAGCAGACGCTCAACCAGTTGCTGTCGGAGATGGACGGCTTCGAGGTCAGCGCCGGAGTCGTCGTACTGGCGGCCACCAATCGTCCCGACGTGCTCGACGCCGCACTCCTGCGACCTGGACGGTTCGATCGCCAAGTCGTCGTGCCCCTGCCCGACCTCGACGAACGGCTGCCGATCCTTCGTGTGCACGCCCGCGACAAACGCCTCGCGCCCGATGTCGACCTGCTGACCGTGGCCCGCGGAACGCCAGGCATGAGCGGTGCCGATCTCGCCAACCTCGTCAACGAAGCCGCACTCGCAGCCGTGCGTCGCGGCGCCGATTCCATTGCCGCCCGTGACTTCGAGTCGGCTCGCGACCGTGTGCTGATGGGGCAGACCCGTGACTCGATGGTCCTCAGCGACGCCGAGCGGGCGACGACTGCCCATCATGAGGCCGGGCATGCCGTCCTGGCCGAGCTGCTCGAGCATGCCGACCCGGTCCACAAAGTCACGATCATCCCGAGAGGCATGGCACTCGGCGTCACGATGCAGCTCCCGGCCGAGGAACGCCATAGCTACAGCAGGGACTACGTTCGCGATCGCATCTGCGTGGCCATGGGCGGACGCTGCGCCGAGATGTTGATCTACGGCCACCTCACCACGGGCGCGTCGAACGATCTGGTCACGTCCACGGAGCTGGCCCGGCGCATGGTGCGGGAATGGGGCATGAGCGACCGGGTCGGGCCGATGGCGTGGGGCGGTAGCGGTCAGGTGTTCCTCGGCGAGGACCTCCTGCAGACCCGCGACTACGCCGACGGCACGTCGCGGATGATCGACGAGGAGGTCGAGCTGATCCTTCGGGCGGAGGAGACGCGAGCGCAGGAGCTGCTGTCGACGCATCGGCCTGCGCTCGAGGCCGTCGCCGCCGCACTCCTTGAACACGAGACGCTCACGGGGGCCGAGGTCGCCCGCCTCACCCACGGCGAGTAGCTGGCACGCTCGGTCGCACCAGGCTGGCCACGCTTCCGGCGTTCGAGGTCGCTGAAATCGCCCCGGTCAGCGGAGCGGGATGGCAATCGCGGCAGACGTGCCGAGAGCGGCTCGCCTGATGCGTCCCACGAGGACGCGGGTACCGGGAACGGCGGTCGTCGTCGTTGTCGTTGTCGGGATCGTCGTTGTCGGGATCGTCGTTGTCGAGATCGTCGTTGTCGAGATCGTCGTTGTCGAGATCGTCGTTGTCGAGATCGTCGTTGTCGAGATCGTCGTTGTCGAGATC
>JAYTFI010000269.1:0-5683 GCA_043734485.1 Acidimicrobiales bacterium
GGCATCGTTGTTCGCGCCAAAGCCCAGGTCGACAAGAAAGGCGCTGCGCTCACCCGTGAGGAGATGGCTCGACACCTTGGCGGCCACCTCTGCCGCTGCACCGGCTACGTGAAGATCCTCGACGCCATCGAGGCGCTCGCCCAGGGCACCGTCGTGACCCCCGGCGTGAACGGCGGCGTCGGTACCAGCGGGGTGAAGTACGAGGGACGTGACCTCGCCGTCGGCCGCCGCCCTTACATCGACGACATGGTCGTGCCCGGCATGCTGCATGGGGCGTTGGTGCTCACGAAGCACGCCCGCGCCGACATCCTCGCCATCGACTCGACGGCGGCGATGGCCGTCCAGGGGGTCGTACGTGTACTTACGGCTGACGACGTGCCGGGCGCGCTGAAGGTCGGCATCATCCACAAGGACTGGCCGGTGTTCATCCCCGTCGGCGGGCGCACCAGCTACCTCGGCGACGTGATCGCCGTTGTGGTGGCCGAAGACCGCGAGGTCGCCCGCCGCGCCGCCGACCTCGTCGAGATCACCTACGGCGTGCAGCGACCGATCACCGATGCAATGGCCGCTATCGATGACCCCGAGCACGCCGTTTGGGGCCTCGAGGGCAACGTGCTGTCGACGTCGAAGTACCACCGCGGCGACGTCGACGCCGCGTTTGCGGCCAGTGCGCACATCGTGAAGGACACGTTCCAGACGCAGCGCGTCGAGCAGGCATTCCTCGAGCCGGAGTCGACTCTCGCGGTGCCGTACATCAACGGCGAGGACGACGGCGACCTCCGGCTGTACGTCTACTCCGGCGGACAGGGCGTGTGGGACGATCGTGACCAGATCGCCGCCATCCTCGGCATCTCGAACGACCTCGTCACCGTCGAGCTCGTCTCCAACGGCGGCGCGTTCGGCGGCAAGGAGGATATGAGCAACCAGGGTCAGGCCGCCCTCGCGGCATGGACGCTCCGGGCACCGGTGAAGATCACCCTGTCGCGAGAACAGTCGCTGCTCATCCACTCGAAGCGCCATCCGATCCGCATGGAGTATGAGGTCAGCTGCGATGCCGAGGGCAACCTCACGGCACTACGCGCACATATGATTGGCGACTCCGGGCCGTATGCGAGCGTTGGAATGAAGGTGCTCGAACGGGCGGCCGGCCACGCCAGTGGGCCCTACCAATTGCCGACGATCGACGTTCATGCGGTCGCCGTGCGGACGAACAACCCGGTCTGCGGGGCCTTCCGCGGCTTCGGTGCCAACCAGGCGCAGTTCGCCATGGAGGGCTGCATGGACCGCCTCGCCGAGGCCGTCGGGATCTCCGGTTGGGAGATGCGCAAGCGCAACGTCATCCACCCGGGCGAAGTGTGGGGACCGGGCCAGATCATGGACGACGGCTGTGCCGGCGCCGAAGCCTGCCTCGATGAAGTAAAGCGCGCATATGATGATGCAATGGCGAGCGGCAAGGCTGTCGGCCTCGGCCTCGGGCTGAAGAACTCCGGGCTCGGCAACGGCTTCAAGGAAGTGTCGAAGGCGGTCGTGCGCTTCCTCGACGACGCCACCGAAGCGACGGCCACCGAGCCGGCCTACGAGGGCACCGTCGAGGTGCGCCACTGTTGGACCGAGATGGGCCAGGGCATCCACACCGTCGCTCTGCAGGTCGCGGTCGAGGAGCTGGGCATCGACCCGACCCGCATCAAGGTCATCGTCGACACGAGCCGCGAGCTCGGCCTCGGCCAGACCACCGGCTCACGCGGCACACTCATGGGCTCGGGTGCAGTGATGATGGCGGCGCGGGCGGCCATGGCCGACGGGTGCAAGAAGGAGATCGACTACCCCGGCGAATGGCGGGTCGACTGGACGAACTCGCTTTACGAGGGCGTCGAGAACCCGGTCATCCACTCCGCCTTCGGGTACGCCGCGCAGATGGTGATCGCCGATCCGAAGACCGGCAAGATCGAGAAGGTCGTCGCTGTCCACGACGTCGGCCGCGCCGTGAACCCGCAGCTGTGCGAGGGCCAGGTCGAGGGCTCGGTGCACATGGGCCTCGGCTATGCGCTCACCGAGGACTTCCCGTCGGACGAGCTGGGCATGCCGACGAACATGACGCTGCGCAGCCTCGGCATCATCCGCCCGAAGGACATGCCCGTCATCGAGACCGTGCTCGTCGAAGTGCCGCAGCCCAACTCGCCCTACGGCGTGAAGGGCGTCGGCGAGATCGGCCTTGTGCCCACCAGCGGTGCCGTTGCCGCCGCGTTGCACATGGTCGACGGCATCTGGCGCAACACGCTGCCGATGGGCATGCCGGGCGTCGCGGCCGACGACGGCGAGTAGCAGCGTGACGGCGACCACTCCGGGCCTCGTCTGCGCCCACCACCACCTCTACTCGGCCCTCGCCCGCGGAATGCCGGCGCCGCCGAAGACACCGAACAACTTCGCAGGCGTGCTCGAGCTGATCTGGTGGCGGCTCGACTGCGCCCTCGACTTCAAGATGATCGAGTGGTCGGCCAAGCTCGGCGCACTCGAAGCACTCGAGAGCGGCACGACGTGCATCATCGACCATCACGAGAGCCCCAACGCGATCGAGGGCAGCCTCGACGTGATCGCGGCGGCGTGCGCCGAGGTGGGTGTACGGGTCAGCTGCACGTATGGCGTCACCGATCGGCACCGATCTTCTGCGCGCATACCGGTTGATCCGCAGCCGTCGGCGCTCGACCGGCCGCGCGCCATGACCGACGGCGCCCGTCGCGGCATCGCCGAGAACGAGCGATACCTGAAGTCCGGCGGTCGTGGCTACGTCGGCGCACATGCCGCCTTCACCTGTGCCGACGAGACCCTCGAGGCGGTCGCGGGGCTGGCCAAGGACCTCGGGGCCGGCGTCCATGTGCATGTCGCGGAAGGGACCGGCGACTCGGATGCGGGCGCCCGCTGGGAGCCGTACGCAGCAGATGACTGGCTGATCGTCCACTGCGTCCACCTCGACCGCGACCTGCCCGGCTCGATCGCCCACAACCCGCGCAGCAACATGAACAACGCGGTCGGCTACGCCTATCCGGCCCGTCGGCCCAACCGGATCGTCCTCGGCACCGATGGCATCGGCGCGGACATGCTCGAGGAGTTCCGTCTGTCCTATGCGCGCTTACGGGAGAGCGACCTGACAGCCACGCCGGATCAGGCATGGCGATGGCTGACGAATAGCTGGGAGCTGTTCCCCGAGGCGCTTGGCGACGAGGTGACGTGGGACTACGACCCGATGGAGCCGTGGCATCTGGCCTTCTCCCCGGGGGTGCGTCCCTCGAAGGTCGTGATCGATGGAAAGCTGGCGGTCGACCGTGGCCGGGTACTCACGGTCGACGCCGACGAAGTCCGGCGCAAGGCCGCCGAACAGGCACAACGACTGTTCGCCCGGCTGTGAGCCGCATCGCACTCCCCCATTCGGAAGGTCCCCACGATGAAGCGATTCCGTACGACTGCCATGCTCCTCAGCCTGCTCGCCGCCCCCCTCGCGCTGTTCGCCTGCAGCAGCGGCAGCTCGTCCGACACGACCCTTGCGGCAGTGACGACGGCCGAATCCGTGAGCGACACCACTGGCGCGGCGGACACCACCACAGCCGCTGAAACCACAGGGGCTGCGGACACCACGGTTGGCGCTGCGGTGACCACCGCGGTCGACGGCACCGCGGCCGCCACCGGACCGCTCACAGGAGCACAGGTCAAGAGCGCCTTCTCGGCGATGGGGCTGGTCTCGACTGACGCCGAAGTCGCCTGTGTGCGGGAGAAGGGCGGCACGAGCATCGACCTCCAAGCGGCCAAGCCCCCGCCCGGTTTCATCAAGGCCCTCATGATGTGCGCACCGGATGCCATGGCCAAGGCTGCGGCAGGAAGCGTCGATGCCGACCTCGCGAAGGCCGGTGTCACCACAGCCATGGCGACGTGCTTCATGAAGTCCACCTTCAACGTGGTCGGAGCCAAGGACCTCGACCAGGTCCAGAAGCTGTTCGCGCTGGGCAGCCTCAAGGACTTCCCGCAGGACGTGAAGGCCGAGATCCTTTCCAAGGCGAAGACCTGTGTCCTCGACGACACGCAGATGGCCGCCCTCATGGCCAGCTGACGCCGGTCCCGTCACCCGAACAGACCTGCCCGTACCGAGCACCCGCCCCAGCACAGAGAGAACTCCCGATGCCGACCCCCGTGGCCATGTACCTGCAGGACGCCCATTCCATACGCGAGAGCATCGGGTTCGCGCAGTACGCCGAGCAGGCGGGCTTCGACGCGGTCTGGCAGGCCGACAGCCGACTCGTGCGCGACTGCATGATCCCGATGGCCGCATGGGGTGCCACGACAGAGCGGATCAAGATCGGGTCGGGCGTCGTCGACTGCTGGAGCCGCAACCCTGCCCGCCTCGCAGCCAGCTTCTCGACCCTCGATGATCTGGCCCCGGGGCGGGTCATCCTCGGCATCGGCGCATGGTGGGACCCGCTTGCGGCCAAGGTCGGCATCACCCGCAGCCGGCCGATCACGGTCATGCGCGAGATCGTCGAGTCCGTGCGCGCCCTGCTGCGCTGCGACGGCCCGGTCACCTACGACGGAATGTATGTGCACTTCGACGGCGTTGAGCTCGACTACGTCCACGACGAGCGCAAGCGGAAGGACGTGCCCATCTACATCGGCGCCACGGGCATGCAGATGATGGAGCTCACCGGCCAGATCGCCGACGGAGTGGTCCTCAACTACCTCGTTTCACCGGCCTACAACCTGCAGGCGATGGACTCCCTGGAGAAGGGCGCCCACAAGGCCGGGCGCAGTGCCACCGACCTCGACCGGCCGCAGCTCGTCGTGTGCTCGCTGTCGCCCACGAACGACCCGGCTGACCGCAAGAAGGCGCTCGACAACGCGCGTCTCCTCGTTACCCAGTATCTCGGGCAGCAACCGCACATCATGAAGGCGAGTGGCGTGCCCGAGTCGCTACTGGAGGAGATCGGGAAAGTTCTCACCTGGCCGGCCACCCACGATCAGGTGGTGGAGGCCGCAAAGCTGGTCCCCGACGACATCGTCCAGATGATCACCGCCTCGGGCACGGTGGATGAGTGCCGCGAACAGGTCGGTAACTACATCCGCAATGGCGCAACGTGTCCGATCCTCTACCCGCTCGGCGACGACGTCCACGCCATGATCGACGCATTCGCGGACTGGACTGCGTAGCGGCCGATCGGCACGGTGCGCACCACCAGCACCGGCCCGCCCCTGGGATTGGGCGGGCCGGCGGGAAGGGGTTCGGCTTGCGCTGGCCGGGTGCAGGCCCAGTCAACGATGAGGTGTCAGCGCGGGAGCACGCGGCGGCGGCGTGTGCCGGTGAGCCCGAAGGTCCCGTAGCCGACGAGCAGGAAGGTCAATGCCCACAGGGCGAGGAGCGTGGAGCGGGCACCGGTGTACGACAGCACCGGAGTCCCGACCGGCATCGCCGGAGCGGGCGGCACGGGGGTCGTCGTCTGGGTGATGACCTCCGGCAAGACCTTCGCCGTCACGTATCCGAAGTCGACCTCGATGTTGCTCTGGCCGATTCCGATGGCCACGGTGGCGGCATTGTCCTTGTTCCCATCGAGGTCGTAGCTATTCGTCGAACCGACCGGAGGGTTCTTGATGACGACGGTGTACGTGCCCGGAGGCAGGAGGCAGAAGAGGTAGTAGCCGTTGG
>JAYTFI010000270.1:0-1612 GCA_043734485.1 Acidimicrobiales bacterium
TCGGCCCGCTGCGAGACCTGGAACGTGACGTCGTCCGCACCTGACACCTCGGCTCCGACCTTGCCCGCCCCGCAGAAGATCTGGCGGGTGACGAAGAACGGCATGATGTGCGCGATCACCCGGGCGAAGGGCACGGTGCGGTCCATGAGGTAGTTCTCGTGGGTGCCGTAGCTGTTGCCTTTGCCGTCGGAGTTGTTCTTGTAGACGACTATCTCCTGGCCCGGCGGCAGCACATGCTTGGCCGCCGCCATCGCGGCCAGCATCACCCGTTCTCCGGCCCGGTCGAAGAGCGTGGCCGAGCGGGCGTCGTAGCACTCGGGGCTGGAGAACTCCGGATGGGCATGGTCGACGTAGAACCGTGCGCCGTTGGTGAGCACCGCGTTGACGAGGTGCGTCTCGACCTCGGGCGGCATGGCGCCACCGACCGCGTACCCACGTGCGTCATTCCCGGGCATCTCGTCCTCGAAGTCCCAGGAGACCTTGCTGGACGGCGCGCGGCCGAGCGTGTTCACGTAGGCATTGACGAGCGTGCTGGACGCCTGGATCGGGTTCGCATCGGGCGCGCCGGACACGACGATGCCGTACTCGGTCTCGATCCCGCAGACCTTGTGGATGGCCATACGGCGACCCTAGCCCCGTGATCGGCCAACCGGGCGGCCTCTGCGGCGTCGCTGCCGGATCGTCGTGGGCCGAACGACCCTTTTCCTCTATGGAACCGCAACCTCTGTCGGCCGGACGCATAACCTCATCCGATGCGCGTTCGGGTAGTGCGGAATCGGCAGACAGGTGCACGCGTCCGATTCACCGTCGCTTCAGCAATCGTGATCCTCGCCTTCGGGCTCAGCATGTCGACCACCCGCAGCCAGGCGCAGTCGGCTCCGAGGTTCGCCTCCCTGGCCGAGGCGGTCCAAGCCGGCGCGATCGCACCCGAAGTGGTCACGGAGCTGCAGCGGACAGGGTCGGTCCGCACGATCCTGCGGGTCGACGAAACCCTGAACCAGAAGGCGCTCGCGGCGGCGACCGAGGTGACGCAAGCGGCCGCACAGCGCGAACCGGCACCTGCGGCCGGTCCGGCTTCGACATCCGACGGAAGGCTCGGTGCACCGACCGGCCAGGATGGCGGACCGCTTCCCGACCGCCCCACCCTCAACCGTGAATTGAACACGGTCCGGACCGCGGCCATCACCGCCGGCGGGAGCGGCGTTCGGGAGACAAGACGCTTCGTGGCCATGCCGCTGTCTGCGGTTGAGGTGACCAGCGAAGCCGGATTGCTGCGGCTTGCGAACGCCCCACAGACCGGCTCCATCGCGCTCGACGAGAAGCTGACTACGCAGTTGAACGAGACGCTCCCGTTCATCGGGCAGCCGGCCGCAGTCGCCGCCGGATTGACCGGCGCCGGAACAGTGGTTGGGGTGCTCGACACTGGCGTCGACTACACCCGCGCCGCCTTCGGGTCGTGCTCGTCACCGGGGGTCCCGGCGGCGTGTCGGGTCGGGTGGACCCAGGACTTCGCCCCGGATGATTTCGTCCTCGACGAGGGCTCGTTCCACGGCACGAACGTGTCCGGCATCGTCGCCGGTGTTGCCCCGGGCGCCAAGCTCGCGGTCGGTGA
>JAYTFI010000271.1:0-7909 GCA_043734485.1 Acidimicrobiales bacterium
GAGATGAAGGACGCGGCAGTCGACCTGCGCTTCGAGTACGCGGCGCGTCTGCGCGACGAGATCAACGACCTTAAGCGGGAGCTGAAGCAGACGGGCTGACCGCCCGATTCTGTCCGTCTAGCGCAACCGCAACCTGCAGGGCGTCTCAAGCGCCGGTGCTCGACGGTCGATGACCGCTCGATGCGCGAGACCCGGATGGCGAGCGCGGCGCGTTGGGCGCTCGTGGCGCCGCTGTGCGTAGTGCCGTTCCATCGCGGCGTCGTGGTGCGCGTCGGCGCGACGCCGATGGGCATGCTCACGGTGCCCGAGATCGTCCTCTACGCGGCCATGGTGCTCGTCCTGGTGGCCCGCCTCGGCGGCGGTTCCGGTGCGCCGTGCATCCCGGCCGGTCCGCGCACGGCGTGGACGGTCTTCCTCGGTAGCGCGACGGTGTCGTTCGCGGTGCATCCCACCGGGTTCGGGCTGGTGGCGATGGTCCGCCTGGTGGTGCTCGGGCTGGTCGTCGGCGAGGTCGCGCGGCTGGCGGGCGATGCCGAGTGGACCCGGATCACCCTCCCGCTGTCGGCGGCCATGGCGGTCCAGGCGACCCTCGCGATCGCCCAACGCGTGCACGGCGGGCCGCTCGGCCTCGCGTCGATCGGCGAGCGGCGGAGCGGGTTCAAGCCCTTCGGCGCGACGCTCCTCCCGGCAGGGACGACGGTGCACACGAACACTCTCGGCCTCTACGGGGTGGCGATCGCCGCCCTGCTGCTCGCGGCGGCGGCCGACCGGTCCGGGCGCGGGGAAGCAGCCGGCCGCGCCGTCGAGCGGATCGAGGCCGCCGGGCTCGTCGCCTGCGCTGTCTGCATCGGCGTCACCGGGTCGCGCACGACCGCCATCGCCGTGTGCCTTCTCGTGCTCGCCGCGCTGGTGAGGGTGCGGTCGCGTCGCGGCCCGGGGCTCTTGCGGGGCGTGACCGTGTTCGCCGCCTCGACGGCGACGACGGTCGTTGCGAGCGCATCGGTGTGGCTGGGCCGGGCGCAGCAGTCGAGCGGCGCGTCCATCGAGACGCTCGGCAGTGGTCGCATGGCGCTCGTCCGCCAGGCGCTGGCGGTATTCCGGCTGTCGCCCGTGACCGGGGTCGGACCGGGCAACTACCTCCTGCACGTGCTCACGGATCCGGCCATCATCCGCTACTCCGCCGAGGGTGGGCCGGTCCATAACCTCTGGCTGTCCGTCCTCGCGACGTACGGCCTCGTCGGAATCGCTGCGTTCGGTGTCGTCACGGTCTTGTTGCTCCGGCTCGGCCGGCGGGCGGGGTCGGTCGGCGCGCTGGTCGGCCTGCCGGCCCTCGTGACGCTCGGGCTCGACGTGGCCACCACGCTTAGCCCCGGCTTCCTGCTGCTGGGGGTCTCGATCGGCGTGATCGGCGGTGTGGCCGGCCGACCGGCCGAGGTCGCCGACCGGCCGCCTGCCGCCAGCACCAGCGGGATGCTCGTGCGTGACGCGTCCATCGACGGGCAGCTGGTGGGCTCGACGAGCGGGTAGCCGCCGGCGCGCCGCCCGTCGCGCTCAAGTGCGCGGACGGCCGAACGGCGGGCACGGCGACCGCGGCCGGGCTGTACCGATGGGTTCGTGTGCGCGACACGAAGAACCACAATCGCGCCTCGGCGTCCATTTCCAGCAAGATCACCCGTCGGCTCCGCAGCAAACCATCGGTCGCTGCCGTCGTGAGGGCGACAAGCTGACACCCCGCCAGCAGCTCACGAAGCTGCTCGCGATCTGCGGTAGCTGATGCAGGTGGAGCAATGGTAGGCATTTCGACTCCTCGATCTTTGCGTTCCTTCGTTGACGTAGGGACCTCTACACAGTGGACGCGGTTGTCACACCCCGCCGCTACGATCGAACGTATGTCCGATCGGCTGATCGTTCGCGGGGCTCGCGAACACAACCTGCGCAACGTCTCGCTCGACCTCCCGCGCGACCGTCTCATCGTCTTCACCGGCCTGTCGGGGTCGGGGAAGTCGAGCCTCGCGTTCGACACGATCTACGCCGAGGGTCAACGCCGTTACGTCGAGTCGCTGAGCGCGTACGCCCGCCAGTTCCTGGGCCAGATGGACAAGCCCGACGTCGACTTCATCGAGGGCCTGTCGCCGGCCATCTCCATCGACCAGAAGTCGGCGTCGCGCAACCCGCGCTCAACCGTCGGCACCATCACCGAGGTCTACGACTACCTCCGCCTCCTCTACGCCCGCGTCGGCATCCCGCACTGCCCGAAGGACGGCTCCCCGGTCCAGCGCCAGACGCCACAGCAGATCGTCGACCGCGTCCTCCAGCTCCCCGAAGGCACCCGCTTCCAGGTACTCGCACCGGTGGTGCGCGGCCGCAAGGGCGAGTACACCGAGCTGCTCGCCGACCTCGCGAAGCAGGGTTACGCCCGCGCCCGCGTCGATGGCGAGATCAAGGAGCTGAACGAGTCGATCGAGTTGGCCCGCTACGAGAACCACTCGATTGCCGTGATCATCGACCGCCTCGTCAGCCGCCCGGGCCTCGAACGCCGGCTGACCGATTCGCTGGAAACGGCGCTGCGGCTGGCCGAGGGTGTGGCCGAGGTCGAGCTCGTCCCTACAGCGGAGCAGCAGAAGGCCGGCACCGTTCCCGAGGTGCTCACGTTCAGCCAGCACCTCGCCTGCCCCGTGTGCGGCACCAGCTACGACGAGCTCGCGCCCCGCAACTTCTCGTTCAACTCGCCCTACGGCGCATGCCCGCACTGCAAGGGCCTCGGCACCAAGTTCGAGGTCGATCCCGAACTCGTCGTGCCCGATCCCGACATCTCAGTCCTGGCCGGCGCGATCGCCCCGTGGGCCGGGTCGAAGGGTGAGTACTTCGCCCGCGTGCTCGAGGCGGTTGCCGTCGAGTTCAAGTTCTCCCTGAAGACCCCGTGGGCAAAGCTGTCGAAGGCGAACCAGAAGGCGGTGCTGTTCGGTACCAGCGCCAAGACTGTGCACGTCGAGTACAAGAACCGCTACGGCCGTACGCGCGCATACAACACCACCTACGAGGGCGTCGTGCCGTGGATCACGCGTCGCCACGGCGAGGCGGAGGGCGACTGGTCACGCGAGCAGATGGAGGGCTACATGCGGGAGGTGCCGTGCCCTGAGTGCGGCGGTGCCCGCCTGCAGCCGGCCAGCCTCGCCGTACTGATGGCCGGCAAGAACATCTTCCAGGTCGGCGACTTGTCGATCGCAGAAGCGGCCAAGTTCCTCGCCGGTCTCGAGCTGTCGAAGCGGGACATGATGATCGCCGAGCGGGTTGTGAAAGAGGTCAATGCCCGCATGCAGTTCCTGCTCGATGTCGGCCTCGATTACCTCCAGCTCAACCGCTCGGCGGCCACATTGGCCGGTGGCGAGGCGCAGCGCATACGCCTCGCCAGCCAGATCGGCAGCGGTCTCGTGGGAGTTCTGTACGTGCTCGACGAACCGTCCATCGGCCTGCACCAGCGGGACAACCACCGCCTCATCGAGACGATGATCCGCCTCCGCGACCTCGGCAACACGGTCATCGTGGTCGAACACGACGAGGACACGATCCGCGTCGCCGACCACATCGTCGACGTCGGCCCCGGTGCCGGCGAGCACGGCGGCGAGGTGCTTGTATCGGGCAGCTTCGAGGACCTCGTCAACGAGCCCCGCTCCATCACGGGGCAGTACATGAGCGGCGCTCGGTCCATCCCGGTTCCCGCGCTCCGACGCAATGGCAACGAGCTGTTCCTCACCGTTCGCGGGGCGCGCGAGAACAACCTGCAGAACCTCACCGTCGACTTCCCGCTCGGTCAGTTCGTCGCTATCACCGGGGTGTCCGGCTCCGGCAAATCCACGTTGGTCAACGACATCCTGCTGGCCTCGCTGATGCAGAAGATCTACCGGGCCAAGACGGTTCCCGGCCTCCATAAGGGGGTCGACGGCATCGAGGCGGTCGACAAGGTCATCGCCATCGACCAGTCGCCCATCGGTCGCACGCCGCGTTCCAACGCGGCGACCTACACCGGGGTGTTCGACCACATCCGCAAGCTGTTCGCGTCGACCAACGAGGCGAAGGTGCGCGGCTACCAGCAGGGCCGATTCAGCTTCAACGTGAAGGGCGGCCGGTGCGAGTCGTGCGCAGGCGACGGCACGATCAAGATCGAGATGAACTTCCTGCCCGACGTCTATGTGCCGTGCGAGGTGTGCAAGGGCGCCCGCTACAACCGGGACACACTCGACGTCACGTTCAAGGGCAAGAACATCGCCGAGGTGCTCGACCTGCCGTGCGAGGAGGCGGCCACGTTCTTCGAGAACCAGCCGAACATCGCCCGCCACATGCGCACGCTGGTCGACGTCGGCCTCGGCTACGTCCGCCTCGGCCAGCCCGCCACCACGCTGTCGGGCGGCGAAGCACAACGGGTGAAGCTTTCGGCCGAGCTGGCCAAGCGCTCCACCGGCAAGACGGTGTACATCCTCGACGAGCCGACCACCGGACTCCATTTCGAGGACATCCGGCGGCTGCTGAACGTGCTGTCCCGCCTCGTCGACCAGGGCAACACCGTTCTCGTCATCGAGCACAACCTCGACGTCGTGAAGACGGCCGACTGGGTGATCGACCTTGGACCCGAAGGCGGGTCCGGCGGCGGTCGCATCGTGGTGGAGGGCACGCCCGAGCAGGTGGCGAAGCACCCGACGAGCTACACCGGACGCTTCCTTGCGCCGCTGTTGGAAGGTGCCGCGCCGGGCGTTCGGTCCGGCTCTGCCGGCGACCGGGGTCCGGCTCGGAAGTCGTCGACGGCGGTGCCGCTTCCGGGAGTCGCTGTGGCTGCGGCCGCTCCCGCCGGAAAGGCACCGGTCGCCAAGCCGGCGAAGCGCCGGGCGGCGAAGACGGGCTGATCCACGCAAAGCCTCCTGGCGAATGCGGTCATTGTGAGCTTCCCGGGGGCGCACAGCGACCGCACACCAGTGCCGTGGTCAAGCCGTTCCCGAAATGATCGCGCGGAGTTGTTCGGCTATCTCCGCGATCTCTTGATGGTTCACCACGACCGAGATCACGAAGTCGTACACGTCGTCATTCGAGGCGGCCGAGACGTCGATGTCGTTGATCTCCAGGAACGTTGCGGTGGCGACCCAGGCAAGTCGTTTGTTGCCATCCACAAGTGCATGATTGTTTGCGACGGAATGGCAGAGCGCTGCCGCTTTCGTCCAGATGTCGGGATAGGCATCCTCGCCGAAGACCGTAGTCTGCGGTCGCTCGACGGCCGACCCGAGCAGCCCCATGTCCCGTATCGGCAGCGGATCGCCGAACATGCGACGAACCAGCGCCAACACGTCCTCGAGTTGGAGGAACTCCGGATCGGTTTCGCTCACTGCCCAAGTCGCTCGAGGGCGTCGGCATGCACGACGAGCACCTTCTCCAACGCCCGATGGACACGCGCCTGGTGATTGCGGGCTTCGAGATAACTCGTGAGGGCGATTCGCGCCGCGTCCTGCATCGACATGCCGTCATGTTCGGCCTGTTGGCGCAGCGCGTCGTGCAGCGGGTCATCGAGGCGAAGCGTCATGTTGGCCACGACGCCGATGATACCGGATTGATACCATGGTGCCGATTCGGGGACCTCAGGCCGAGTTGGCCCGAACCCAGTTCTCCCGGATCTGGAACTTCTGCACCTTCCCCGACGGCGTCAGCGGGAACGCCTCGACGTGCAGCCACACCGCCGGCGTCTTCTGCGGCGAAAGGTGCTCGCGCACGAAGGCCCGTAGTTCGGCATCGGTGGCGGGAGCGGCCGGGTCGACGTCACGGATGAAGGCACCGACGATCTCGCCCCAGCGCTCGTCAGGAAGCCCGACGACAGCAATGTCGGCGATCTTCGGATGGGTGAAGAGGACCTCTTCGATCTCCTTCGGGTAGAGGTTCTCGCCGCCGCGGATGATCATGTCCCGGGACCGACCGGTGATCGTCATGTACCCACGATCGTCCATGGTGACGAGGTCGCCGGTGTGCAGCCAGCCGTCGGCGTCGATGGTCTCGGCTGTGCGCTCGGGCATCTCGAAATAGCCGAGCATCACCAGGTAGCCACGCGTGCACAGCTCGCCGCTGACGCCGATGGGAACGGTTGCGCCGGTGTCGGCATCCACCACCTTCATCTCGGTCTGCGGGAGCGCCGGCCCGAGCGTTGTCGCCTTGTCGATGGGGCGGTCGTCGGGCTTGATGAGGGTGATGCCCGGCGAAGCCTCGGTCTGCCCGTAGATGATGGAGAACTGCACGCCGAGCGTCTCCTCGATGCGGCGCACGAGCGCGGCCGGCACGGTCGAGCCGCCCGAGCACACGGTCTGCAGGCTCGCGATGTCACGGGTGGCGAACTCGGGGTGCTCCATCATGGCGATGAGCATCGTGGGCACGGCCAGGAAGTGCGTGCCCCGTTCGGCCTCGAGCAGTTCGAGCATGAGGCCGGCGTCGAACTGGAGCAGGCACACCAGCGTGGCGAGCTGCTGGGCCGGGCCGAGCACGCCGACCACGCAGCCGGCGGTGTGGAACAGCGGCATCGGGTTGACGTACACGCCACCGGCCCGCAGCCCGAGGCGGTCGACCACGAAACGGGCGTTGTTCGTGATGCCGCGGTGATGAAGGTACGCGCCCTTCGGGAAACCCGTCGTACCGGACGTGTACTGCACCTGCACCGGATCGTCCGGGGTCACGTGCGGCAGTGAAGTCGAGGCGTTGGCCGAGGACAGGAACTCGGCCCATCCGCCGTCGTCGAAGTACACGACCTCACGCAGCTCCGTCAGCGACGCGCGAATCCGTTCGAGATGGGCGTCCATGGGGTTGCCGCGGAACGAGCGCAACAAGAACAGCCCCGCGGCCCGGGATTGTCCGAGCACGTACCGCAGCTCCTCGGGCTGGTACGCAGGGTTCACGGTGACGAGCACGACGCCGGCGAGCGCGGCGGCGTATTCGAGGATCACCCACTCGGGGATGTTCGGCGCCCACACCGCGACGCGCTCGCCCTTCGCGAACCGCTGGGCGAGCGCCTTCGCCGCGGTTTCCGCCTCGGCCAGCAGCTCGGTGTACGTCCACCGGCGTCGCATAGCCGGGTCGGCGGTTCCCTCCACCAGCGCGATCGTGTCCGGCGCGGCTGCGGCCGCGGCGCGGAGGATGCCACCGACCGTTGTTTCCAGGACGGGGATGGCAGTGTCGGCCGGGACGTAGGACTCGGTCAGCGGCATCCGGTCTCCTTCGGGTCGTTGCATGCCAAGCAAGTCGTCTCGCAATCGCCGCTTGGAACAGCGCGAGCGCGGGTTCGTTGCGGCCGACGGTGAAGTGCGTGTTCGCTCCCGAGTCGAGCCCACGCTGCACGCCGGCCATGGCAGGGAAGTCTTCGGTGAGCACGGTGGTGATGGTCTGAGCCCAGTTCTTCTCCCAGTACTCCGGGGTACGTGCGTTGTCACGCGTGTTGTCGCGCGGGAGGTAGAAGTCGAGCTCGGTGACGCAGCGGTTCGGATCGGTGCGGTGAGGCGTCACCCGCCAGGTCTCGATGTGGTCGAGCAGCCACACCAGCACAGTGCCGGGGAACAACACGTGCACGATGACGGCGTGGGGGAGCAGCGCCCAGGTGTCGGTGGGACTGTCGGCCAGTTCGAGCATCGAGCGGCGGGGAAGTACCTCGCGGGCGTGGTCGCCGAACGCATCGACGGCACAGAGATTCGGCAGGAAGTACGGCCCGACCGTGGTGCGGTGCAGCGTGGCGAAGTGGTAGGGCTCGAGGAATGTCTCGATGACGAGCTTCCAGTTGAGGTCGAGCTCGAGCCGTTCGGTACGCCACCACGTGAACGTGTCCAGTGAAAGCTGCGCCAGCTCGGCGTCGAGCCCGCCGAGCCCGAGGGGGTCGCCGTCCCCATCGACATCG
>JAYTFI010000272.1:0-3249 GCA_043734485.1 Acidimicrobiales bacterium
GGCACGACCTTGCGGACGGTCTTGCGGGCGGCCTCGGCCGGACCGGCCAGCGAGAGTGCGACGGCGAGGATCGTCAGCACGGCCAGAAGCCGGGCCGTGAACGGTCCGATGCGCCGAGTGGTGTGCTTCGGCGTCGATGCGCTTGTGTGGGTAGGGGCGGAAGATGGGGTGGACAAGGGGATCGCCTCCTTCGTGAGGTGCAGGCTTCTCTGCATCTAGAAGTACCGAGCCGGTGTGAGCGAGCTGTGAGCGTGGCGGAAGCGAATTGCGAATGCACTCGGAACAACCAGATCTCATGGCTCTTCATGTATTTCCGTAGAGGGCACCCGGCACTGCGTCGGGTACACGTTCGATCCGGACCGTTCGGTCCGGATCGAACGGTCCGGATCGAACGGTGCAACGCTTACCGTCATGTCCTGCGTTCGATCGTCGCTGGCCGTGCTTGCCATCGGGAGCTTCACCGGCCCTCTGGCGGTCGTCGCGACGACGGGTCGTGCTGGGGCCGAGCGTCGCGGACCGCTCGAGATGCGCGTCGCCGCCGCGCTCGAGCGGATCGCCGCCACGGACCCGACGCAACACGCATGGCTGGCGCTCGACGCCGACCGCGCGGCGCGCACGGCCCGGCAGTTGGACGCGGACGCGGGCGGGCCAGGCCTGCTCGACGGAATGCTCATCGCGGTGAAGGACAACCTCGATACCGCCGATCTCGTGACCACTGCCGGCAGCGACCGCCTTCGGGTACGCGTACCCAACACCGACGCGACCGCCGTCGACCGGGTTCGGGACGCCGGCGGCGTGATCCTCGGCAAGACGAACCTCGACACGTTCTCCCGGGGCGTGCGCACGGTCAGCGAGGTCGGCGGTGCGACGGCCAATGCCTGGGACCCGAGACGTGGGCCCGGGGGCTCGAGCGGCGGCAGCGCAGTCGCGGTGGCCACCGGAGCGGCCGACGCTGCGCTCGGGAGCGACACCTGCGGATCACTGCGCTATCCCGCCGTCTACAACGGTGTGTTCGGCCTGCGCCCGACGCCGGGCCTCGTCAGCCGAGCCGGCCTCGTGCCGCTCGCACCGACCCAGGACGTCGTCGGGCCACTGGCCCGCCGCGTCGCCGACATCGCGGCGCTCCTCGACGTCATCGCGTCGGTCGATCCCGCCGACCCGCTCACGGCACTCGCGGCCCGGCCCCAAACCTATCGGCGGACGCTGGATGGTTCGACCGCTCGCATCGGCGTGGTGCGCTCGATGGGGGCGTTTGCGAGGGACCGCACCGGACGGACAACGCTCGACATCCTCCGGTCGAGTGGCGCCGAACTCATAACGGTGACGCTACCCACGCTTCCCGATGCCAACGTGATCGAGGACGAGTATCCGCCGGCGAAGGCGATGTTCCTGGCCGATCCGCTGTCAGCTCGTCGAGCGGTCTGGCTGGCCGCGACGCTTCCTGTCCGCGACCGCGCCGGGTACGCCCGCCGGCTCGCGAACCGCCTTTCGGCGCAGCGCCGGATCGTTGGACTGTTGGACGAACGCTCGCTCGATGCGATCGTGTACCCGACTACGCCGTATCCGGCAGCCAGACGGGGGATGGCCCAACCGAGCGCGAATTGCGGGCTCGCGGCCACGAGCGGGCTTCCTGCGCTGGCCATGCCCCACGGGCTCGGCACCGACGGGGTGCCGGCCGTCGGTGTCGACCTCCTTGGCCGACCCTTCGCCGAGGCCCGTCTGCTCCAGATTGCGTATCGCTACGAGCTCGCCGCCGGCCTTACCTTCCCCATGGATGCCATTCCGTATTGAGGGTCGTCCGGAACCTCTATCCAGGAGTTCTGAGCGCGGCGGATAGGGACATCCAACCTCGAAAGTAGCCACGACTCGTGGCGAACAACGACACGCCCGTGCTATTCGCCTACTCTTGGTGAGATTCTCGACGATTGGTTGGTGCCGATCCGCCGCGCTCGGGTGCGAGGCGGGCGCGCTGCAGGATGGCGAGATCCTGGGCGAAGGCGCCGTTTCGATCGCACAGGCCGTCCGCCTCCCCCGTCGTCACGACCATCACCGCGACATCGGCACGCCGCGTCAGTGCCGCGTGGGCGACGAGGGCGTGCGCCGCACCGAGACCCCCGACCGCACCACACATCGCCTCTGCTGAGATGGTCATGACGACACCGTCCGCAAACACCCGCTCCGAGGCCGTCGCCGCGATCAGCGCGCTGCGCAGGTCGTCCAGCGAGAACTGTGCATCAGTCGACGAACGGAACCTGTGGAGGGTGATCTGCACGACGGACCTGCCGGGACCGGCCCAGCAGCGGGCCGCGCCGCCGACGTAGCCGCGCGTGCGCAGGCGGGCCAGTTCGGCCGGCGCATCCGGTTCGAGCAGGGCCGCATCATGGAGGTCGAGGTGGTCGGCTCCGGCATCTGCGTCGAGCGGTAAGCCGATGTCGGCGTCGTGGAGCAGCAGCGAGCCGAGACTGCTGCTGAGCGGCGACGCGCTCACCGGCCGGTGCCACGACGACCGCTCACGCAGCCAGACGCCCTGCGACTACAACGGCGACGACGATGGCGGCAACGGCCAACACGACAACCGCCTGCCCGCCCAACTCGGCCCGCCACTGCAGGCGATCGAGCTGCTGTGCCCGTCGCGCCATCGACACGCCGTCGCGCGGTCCGAACGTCGCGCCGATCATCACTATGGTACGTACACATACGAACGTCGCGGTTGTGCCGAAGGCCCAGAGCGGACCGGAGCTGACGGCGATGAGCACCCCGGCCCACCACATCCAGGTGTTCAGGATCGTGGCCGGCCCGACCCCGAGGCGCAGCCCGTAGCGGGCCGCAGCCCACCACGGTCCGTAGCGCTGCCCCCACCACTGCGGGACCTGCGTGTGCACTGCCGGCGGCCGCGGCCTCCCGGTCGACCGATGCAAGCGATCGAACACGATCGACGTGACCGCGAGCAAAACGGCCACGACAAGTGTGGGCCGCCGGGCCGGGCCGGCCGACCAGGAAAGCGCCAGCGCGACCACGGGCGCGTTGGCCACCATGCCGGTCACGATGAGGACGAGAGCGAGAACGGGGAGAAGCGCCCGCCGAACCGACGGGCTCACGGTCTCGGCGACCGAGCGGCCTCAGGGTGACCACAACGCCTGATGCCCGGCCACGGCGAGCAGCACGACGGCCAGCAGCGGCGCCGCGCTCATCGGCGTCCTCAATCCCGTGACGTTGCCGGCGCGGCTGACGGCGGTGACGCCGGTGACG
>JAYTFI010000273.1:0-7278 GCA_043734485.1 Acidimicrobiales bacterium
TCGACGGGCAGGCGCCGGTTGCGCAGCACCCACCGGCTGGCACGCTCGACGAGGCGATCCACCTCGAGGAACATCGAGACCTGTGCTGCCTCCGCAGTCGCGAGAGGGAGCGAACCGATCGCAGTCCAGGTCGCGTCGGCATCGAACATCCGCGTCGCAGCCATATGTGCACGGACGATGTCTGACGTCTTCGACTGCGTCTCCTCGAACATGCGGAACGCGAACGTGATGCCGTTGTGGTTCACCATCGCATTCACGACTGCGGTGGCGACGATCTCCCGACGAAGGGGATGCTGCTGGATGCGGTCCTCGAAGCGTTGGCGCACGGGCGGCGGGAAGTAGCCAAGCAGGCTGTGGTGGAACGCGGGGTCGTCGGCACCGTCCTCGGCGAGGAGCCGCTCGGTGCAGCTCAGCTTCGTGTAGGCCAGAAGCACCGCCAGTTCCGGAACGGTGAGCCCGGCTTTGGCGACGCGGCGCTCGGCGATAGCTGCGGCATCGGGAAGAGACTCGAGGGCGCGGTCGAGGCGGGCGGTCTGCTCGAGGTGGCCGATGTAGCGGGCGTGGACGTCGAGCATTGCGGGTGCGAGGTTCACCGCGTTGACGAGCGCGCGGTTCTGTCCGATGTTGTCGCCCAGCACGTGTGCCGCGACGTCGCCGGTCATCTCGGCAAGCAGCGCGTTGCGCTGTTTGATAGTGAGGTCGCCGTCACGAACGACGTGGTCGAGGAGGATCTTGAGGTTCACCTCGTGATCGCTGGTGTCGACACCGGCGGAGTTGTCGATGGCATCGGTGTTGACGAGCCCGCCACGGCGGGCGAACTCGACCCGCGCCCGCTGGGTGAGGCCGAGGTTCCCACCCTCGCCGACCATGAGGCAGCGCAGCCGGTCGGCGTCCACCCGGAGCGCATTATTCGTGCGGTCGCCGGCATCGGTGTGAGCCTCGGTGCTGGCTTTCACGTAGGTGCCGATTCCGCCGTTCCAGAGCAGGTCGACTGGCGCCATCAGGATCGCATGGATGAGTCCGGTGGACGGCAGCGCGAGACCGCCACCGGGATGTTCGATCCCGAGCGCATCGCAGGCGGCCGCAGACACGTCGATCGACTTCGCCATGCGCGGGAAGACGCCGCCGCCATCGGACAGCACCGATCGGTCGAAGTCGTCCCACGAGGAGCGCGGCATGGCGAACAGGCGCTGCCGTTCGGCGAACGTTCGGGCTGCATCGGGCGTCGGGTCAAGGAATACGTGGCGGTGATCGAACGCGGCCACGAGCTGCGTCGCGTTCGACAGGAGCATGCCGTTGCCGAAGACGTCGCCGGACATGTCGCCGATGCCGACCACGGTCAACGGTTCGGCGTCTGTGCGCCCGAGGCGGTGCAGGTGCATCTTGACCGACTCCCACGCCCCGCGGGCGGTGATGCCCATGGCCTTGTGGTCGTACCCGACGGAGCCGCCCGACGCGAAGGCGTCACCCAGCCAGAAGCCCCGTGTCGTCGCGATCTCGTTGGCGATATCGGAGAACGTCGCTGTGCCCTTGTCTGCGGCGACGACGAGATAGGGATCGTCCCCATCGTGGCGGACGGTCTGCGGCGGGGGGATGACCGCGCCGTCGATGAGGTTGTCGGTGAGATCGAGCAGCGCGCCGATGAAGAGCCGGTAGCAGGCGACGACTTCGTCCTGCATCTGCTGACGGTCGGCCAGCGAGGCCCGCACGACGAAACCGCCCTTCGCGCCGGACGGGACGATCACCGCGTTCTTCACCTCCTGCGCCTTCATCAGACCGAGCACCTCGGTGCGGAAGTCCTCCGGCCGCTCAGACCACCTGATGCCGCCTCGGGCAACAGGACTCATGCGGAGATGAACGCCCTCCACGCGGGGCGAGTTCACGCAGATCTCGTAACGGGGGCGCGGGAATGGCGCGTCGGGGACCTTCGAGGGTTCGAGCTTGAAGGCGAGCGTGTCCCGAGGCAGCCCGGACGCGTCGGTCTGGAACCAGTTCGTGCGGACCGTGGCCTCGATCAACCCCGCCATGGCCCGCAGGATCCGGTCCTGATCGAGCGAGGCGACTGTCCCCAGAGCAGACCGTATGCGCGCTTGTATCTCTGTAGTCGCTGCTTCGCGGCCTTCCGTCGGACGGTTCGGATCGAAGCGGGCGATGAACAGTTCGACCAGCGCACGGGTGATGGTCGACTGTTCGAGCAGTGTGCTCTCCACGTACTCCTGGCTGAACGTGAACGTGAGCAGGCGGAGGTACCGGGTGTAGGCCCGCAAGAGGTGGACCTGCCGCCAATCGAGTCCGGCGTGAAGCACCAGCCGGTTGAATCCGTCGTCGCGTGCACGGCCGCGCCACACCGCGACGAACGCGTCGTGAAGACGCATGTCGACGCCGGCGGCGGCGAGGTCGACACCAGCGGCCGTCACGCCGAGATCGTGTATCCAGACCGATACGTCGCTGAGCTGCACCTGGGTCGCGGTCTCGTCCAACACCCGCACGCCGAGGTTCGCAAGCATCGGGAGCAGATCGGCAAGGTCGATCTGCGAGTTCGCCACGAAGACCTTCAGGCGAGCATGGCCGTTGCCGACGTCGAGCGGTACCTGCACATGGACGAGGACGTCACCGCCGGCCCGCATGCGCTCGACCAGCAGCACATCGGCGACCGCCATCCTCGGAGCCACGACGGCGGTGTAGCCAGCCGGAAACGCCTCCCCATACGCGGCGAAGAGCGAGCGCCCGTGCTCATCACCGCATTGCTCGACGAGTGCGTCCTGCAGACCGTCGCCCCACGATCTCGCCGCATCAGCAATTTGCTCCTCGAGCAGCGGCAGGTCGACGTCGACGAAGCCGGCCAGCGGGAAGAGGTGGATCACGTAGTGGAGCCGGGCCAGCGACGACTCGGTGAGGGCGGTGGTGTATTCGGCCGAGAACCCGCCGAAGCCCCGTAGCAGTGCTGCTTCGATTCGGCGGCGGACGTCTGTCGAGTACCGGTCGCGGGGCAGATAGACGAGTGCGGTCCAGACCCGCCGGTGGACGTCGCGACGGGCGAAGAGGCGCACCCGGCGCCGCTCTTGGAGCTGCACTACACCCATCGCGGTATCGAAGAGCTGATCGGCCGAGGCCGCGAAGATCTCGTCGCGGGGGTAGCTCTCGAGTACGGCCTTGAGCTCCTTGCCGGCATGGCCGCTCCTCGAGTAACCGGAGCGGGCGAGAACGGCGGCGACCTTGCGCCGCAACAGCGGGATCGTCGTCGGGCTCGACAGGTACGCCTCGCTGGTGAAGAGACCGATCAGGCGGCGCTCG
Organism: Acidimicrobiales bacterium; assembly: GCA_043734485.1. Taxonomy (GTDB): domain Bacteria; phylum Actinomycetota; class Acidimicrobiia; order Acidimicrobiales; family JANYDT01; genus JAYUDQ01. The sequence continues at coordinate 3,295 of JAYTFI010000273.1, forward strand.
CCGACGATGACGTCGGCGCCGGAAGTATGTTCGGCGCCTGCGTGCCCGGTGTCGAAATGCTTGATGCCGATCACGTCGTAGTGCGTGGGCCGGTGGATGAGGCTCATCGCCTCGCTCTTGGTGACGAGGAGCGTCTCGGCCGGATCCCACTCGTCGGTCGCCCGCAGATCGAGGTGCATGTCCGCGCGGAGCACCCCGAGCCCCGAGTCGGGGACGACCGCCAATCCGTCGACGCCCATTGTGAAGTCGGCCGCGCCCAGCAGCACGAAGTGGTCGTCACGGATCCAGTCGAGCAGCGCCGCGGCCTCGGCCACATCCTCCTCGGATGTTCCCGGCAGGGTCTGAGCGCGAACTTCGTCAGCCAACTCTTCGGTACGCGCGCGTAGCAATTGCCAGTCATCGACGCTGGCTCGGACGTTGGCCAGCGTGCGTTCGACTTCGCGCTCCAACGATCCGAGCACGCCCTCGTCGGACGTGCGCTCGAACTCGATGTGCATGAACGATTCGAGCCGCGAATCCCCGGGCGCATCGTCTGCGGTAGGCGGTCCGATCCAACTGACCGCGCCATCGATAGAGCGTGCGACCGCCAGTACAGGATGCACGACGAGCTCGATGCCGAGGCCCAGCCGGCGGGCCGCCATGCCCACCGAATCGACGAGGAACGGGATGTCGTCGGCCACGACCTGCAGCACCGAATGCGCGGAATCCCAGCCGTGGCGGCCGATGTCGGGCGAGAACGCGCGGATCAGGGACCGTCCGGGCACCCTCGTCGCGGCGAAGCGCCAATGCGAGCGGAGCGCGCCAAAGAGCTGCTCAGGCGTGCGCTCGCGAAGGTCGTGGGTGGAGACGCCGGCGAAGTAGAAGAGGGGGAGCTGCTCGAGCCCCACGACCTCGTCGTGGTCACGCCGACAGGCGGCTCGCCAGCGTTCGTCGACCGCTTCGACGGCAGCCGCCCGCGCTTGGCCGGTCTCGCCCATGTGCACCTCGATCTCGTGGTCCCTGCTGCGACCCTACAGGCCTACCCATAACAGCCTGGGCTTGCCCTCAAAGCCTCCGCGAGGGCAACGTCGGCTCGGATGCGAGCTCGATCTCACACCGCACACCGAGCACCGCCGCGCCGGCGTTCGACACCAGAACCGGGTTGCAACGCAGGAGCCGGATCTCCGGAAGGGCATCGATGCCGGCCGCAATGCGCATCACCGCATCGACGACCGCATCCGTGTCGAGTCCACGCTCCCGGAGCACTGCGCCGAGCGTGGATTCGTGCACCAGTTCGACAGCGTCGGCGGCCGACAGCGGCAGCGCCCGCTTGCTCCGACGGCCGATGTAGTCGGCCAGGATGCCGCCCAGCCCGACACCCACAACTCGGCCGAAGACCGGATCGGGCTCGACTGTGATGACGGCCTCGACTCCGGCATCGGCCATCTTCTGCACGAGTGCGATGTCAAACGCCTTGCCCATCGACATCTGTATGCGTGCATAAGAGCTGCGGAGATCGCCCTCGGTCTGTAGATCGAGCGCGACGCCGCCCGCCTCCGATCGACCCCTGAGCCGAGCGCCGAGCGCCTTCAGGGCGACCGGGAAGCCCAGCCGGTTCGCTGCGGCCGCGGCGCCGTCCATGCTCGTGACGACCTCGCCAACCGCAACCGGCACACCGAGCGCATCCAGCAGCGAGGCCGCCTGCGACCAGGAGAGCTCGACGTGATCCGGAACGGTTCGACCGTCGGGGGCCTCCTGCGTCTCCAGGAGGCCCAGGACGAGGCTGCGAGCCCGGCCGCTGTCGATGTCCGGATGCGCCGCAAGCGTGTGCTCCCGGGCCCGCCAGACGCCATAGCCGGCCACCTGTGCCAGCGCACCGACGGCGGATTCGGGGAACAGGAACGTCGGAATGGAAGAAACCGTGGCGTGCACACCGACGAACACGCCGGCCATAGTCTTCGAGCTGCCCGCAGCCTGCACCGCGGCGGCAATCGCCGCCGCGTCGCCACCAAGGGGCGGCGCGTAGATCACGAGCACCATGGCGGCATCGGTCGCGGCCGCGACAGCGGCCGAGTAGGCGTCGGCCTCGGCGGCGAAGCCGAGGTCCGCAACATGGACGACCTGGAGCCCGAGCCGCCGTGCCTCGCGCGCCGCCAACAGGGACGGACTGGTTGCGTTGGAGATCACGGCCAACGACTTATCGTGGGGAACGGGCTGACGTTCGAGCAGCCGGGCGACATCCAGCAGTTCTTCGACGGACCCGACCCGGATGACGCCCAACTGGCGGTAGACGTCCTCGTCGCCGGCGTGTTGTCCGAGCATCGAGTCCGGCGACGACATGGTCACGATCGGCACCCGATGGGCGATGCGGCGAACGATGCGCGCGAACTTGCGGGGGTTGCCGAAGGACTCACCGAACATCATCACGACACCGGTCGCGGGATCGTCGGCCCAATACTGGAGCAGGTCGTTGGCGCTCACGTCCGCCCGCTCCCCAAGCGACACGATCGAAGAGAACCCGATGCCGAGCCGGGTGGCCCGCTCGATCAGCGCACCGGCGAGCGGACCCGATTGGGCCACGAGGGCGACCCGGCCGGGCACGGGCGCGGTCGACGCGAACGTCGCGTGCATCGAATGCTCCATTCCGACCGTCAGCACGCCGAGGCTGGCCGGACCGACGAGGCGCATGCCGGAGCCGCGCGCAAGCCGGGCCGCCTCCCGCTGGTCCGCAGGCGAGAGCCCCTCGGCGATCACGACAACGGCGCGGACATGGCGCGCCCCGCAGGCCCGCACCACCTCCAGAACCGCACCCGCCGGTACCGCAATGACCGCAAGGTCGACGTCGCCGGGGACGTCGTCGATGGTCGCCACGGTTGCGATCCCCGCGACTTCAGCCGACGTGCGCGTCACCGGGGTAAGCGAGCCCCCGAAATTGTGCGCCAGGAGGTTCCGAACCACGGCTCCACCCAGCGACTGCGCCCCCGAGGACGCGCCGATCACCGCTATCGAGGCCGGGTGCAGCACCGGTTCGATGGATCGACGTTCGGCCTGCTGCTCTCGCGCCGCGATCTTCTCGAGCGCCTCGTCCGAGAGGTCGAGCTGGAGCGTGAACGCGAGCACGCCATCGGCGAACCCGGCTTTGGATGCGAAGCCGGCGTGTCGGAAGACGATGCCCATCGCCCGGTTGTCGGGCAGGGTGATGGCGGTGAAGCGGATGATGCCCCGCCGCCGTGCCGCGCTGGCGAGATGCTCGAGGAGCAGGGTGGCAATGCCGCGGCGCTGGTGGGCGTCGTCGACGACGAATGCGGCCTCGGCCTCGTCGAGGTTCTCGAGGTCCCGGTCGTAGCGGGCGACGGCGATCATCTCGTCACCGAGCATGAGCACCAGCGCGAGACGGTTCACGAAGTCCGTGGTGGTGAAGTGCCGGACCTCCTTCTCGGAGAGGCGGGGATGCGGACTGAAGAACCGGTAGTAGATGCTTTCCCGGCTCAGCCGGCCGTGCAGCGCGACGAGGCGCTCACCGTCGTCGGGCCGGATGGGTCGGACGTGCGCTGTACCGCCGTCGGAGAGGACGACGTCGGCCTCGCAGTCGGCCGGATATCCCGCTGGGAGATCAGGTCCGGCTGGCAGTTCCATTGGTGTTCACGTCCACGCCGTCGCCCGGAGGTGCGCCCGGCGGGCGTCCTGGACCGATGACTCGCCCGGCCCGCCGCTCGTCGAGTGCTCCGGCCGGAATTCGTGGCCGACGAGCGCGCTCACGGTCGCGCCGACGGACATGCGGACCGCATCGAGGTCGTACCCGCCTTCGAGGAACAGCACCACGTTGCGGGGGTCGGGCGCGAAACCCGTGACCCGCTTGGTGAAGTCGGCGAAGTCGCCCGAGCTGAAACCGAGGCCGCCAAGCGGATCCAGGCGATGGCTGTCGTAGCCGGCCGACACGAGCACCCAAGTGGGCGAGAGCCGGTCGACCGCAGGCGCGACCACATCGTCCATGGCCCGCAGGAG
>JAYTFI010000274.1:0-3462 GCA_043734485.1 Acidimicrobiales bacterium
GCCGCGCATCCCGCTGGTAGCCGTCTATCCGAAGGAGGGCACGCTGTTCAGCGACAGCCCCTTCTACGTGCTCGACGCCTCATGGGTGACCGCCGATCAGAAAACCGCAGCACGGGCCTTCGAGACCTACATCCGCCTCCCCGACAACCAGCGCAAGGTCCTCCAGTTCGGCTTCCGACCAGGGAACCCGGCCGTCGCCGTGGCCGCACCGATCACGCTGGCAAACGGGGTGAACCCGAACGAGCCCCGTACCGCCCTTGAGGTTCCCCAGCCGAAGGTGCTCATCAAAGTGCTGCAACTCTGGGCGCAAGAGCGCAAAGCGGCGCGCGTGCTGCTCGTCATCGACGTGTCCGGTTCGATGGGAGATGCGGCGGTCGGCAACAGCGGCGACACGAAGCTCGACCTCGCCAAGCGCGCCGCCAGCTCCGCCCTCGACCAGTTCAAGAGCGACGACGAGGTCGGCATGCGAATCTTCACCTCCGACGTCGACGGACAGGGCAACGACTACATCGACGTCGTGCCGATCGCGGCCATGGGTGCCAACAAGGAAGCGATCCGTCGCAAGATCGGCGAGCTGCAACCGCTCAACGGCACGCCTCTCTACACCACGACCTTGGCCAGCCTCGAGCTGATGAAGGCGAACCTCGACCCGACCCGCATCAACGCCGTCGTGCTCCTGACCGATGGACAGAACGAGGACGGGAACGCGACGGACGACGTTCAGCAGCTCGCAGCGCTCGTGGCGGCCGGACGTGCGGGCGCCGAAGGGCAGGCCACGTCGCCGGTACGCATCTTCCCGATCGCCTACGGCAGCGGAGCCGATCTGCCCACCCTCAAACGGATCGCCGAGTCGACGAACGCCAACGTCTACGACGCGAGCGATCCGACCAGCATCGAGAAGGTCTTCACCAACGTCATCTCGAACTTCTGAACTGATGGTCGGTTGCTGGTTGCTTGGCGGGCGCTAGCTTTCGGGCGGTGACCATCGACGACGTGAGCAACGACGGGGGCGCCGCCGGTAGGGTCATCGCCACGATCGGGCCGAAGCGGCTGGCCGAGGCCATCACCTCGCCGTCCTCGCTGTTGGTCGCAGGCGCGGCCGGCGGGTTGGCCATTGCCGCCGCCGGGCCGATCGGCCTCGCCGCCGGGGTCGTGGCTTGGCTGGCGTCGACGCTGTTCAAGCTCCGTCCCAGGCGCGCCGCGCCCCGCGTCACCACCACACGGATCGATCCGTTCGCCATCGGCGAACCGTGGCGTCGCTACGTTCAGTCCGCGCAGCAGGCGAAGCTGCGCTTCGACCGGGCAGTGCAGTCGACCGAGTCCGGTCCGTTGCGCGTCCGCCTGGCCGAGGTCGGTGGGCGCGTCGAAGACGCGTTGCAGGAATGCTGGACCATCGCGCTGAAAGCCAACCAGCTCGACGGGGCGATCCGCGATCTCAACATGACCGGCATCCACCAGGAGCTGGCCGACGCCAAGCTGTCGGCCACGAAGAACACCGACCCCAACCGCACCGCAACGCTCGAATCCACCGTTCGCAGCGTGGAGTCACAGCTTGCGAGCGCCACCCGCATGGCCTCGTCGGTGACGGCGACCGAGGACCGGCTGCGCCAACTCGACGCGCAGCTCGACGAGCTGGTCGCTCGCGGCATCGAGCTCAGCACGTCGGCCACGACGGCCGACGACTTCGGCACCCTCGGCGTCGACGTCGACAACGTCGTCACCGAGATGGAGGCACTGCGCCAGGCGATGGAGGAGACGGCCGCCATCAGCCAGGGCCGGACGCAGACGGCCTGATTGCTCGCACCCGAGTGGAGCGGAGCCGTTGCGGGCGGCGTCGGCGCGGGACGGCAGTCGAATACAGTGCCGGGCATGATCAAGCTCATTCGCCGGGCGTGGCACTACGTGACCGCCGCCCTGACCGGGAAGTTCAACGAGAAGGCCGATCCGAAGGTCCAGCTCGAGCAGGCCATCATTGAGGCCAACGAGCAGCACAAGCGCCTGATGGGGCAGGCCTCGAGTGTCATCGCCAACCAGAAGCAGGCGGAGATGCAGCTGAACCGCAAGCTCGAAGATCTTCAGAAGATGAACTCCTCTGCCCGCCAGGCCGTCATCATGGCCGACGAGGCGGCGAAGAAAGGCGACCCGGCCAAGGCCACCGAGTACACGAAGACGGCCGAGGCGTTCGCCAACCGGCTGATCGCCATCGAGACCGAGGTGCAGGGGCTCAAGCAGCTGTCGCTGCAGTCGACGCAGGCCGCCGATCAGGCGAAGACCGCCGTTCAGCAGAGCTCGTCGCAGCTGCAGAAGCGCCTCGCCGACAAGCAGAAGCTCCTCAGCCAGCTCGATCAGGCGAAGATGCAGGAGCAGCTCAACAAGACCATGGGTCAGCTCACCCAGACCGTCGGCGACGACGTGCCCACGCTCGACGAGGTCCAGCGCAAGATCGAGGAGCGCTACGCCAAGGCCATGGGCCACGCGGAACTACAGGGCAGCACCGTCGAGGCCCGCATGCTCGAGGTCGAGCAGGCCAGCCTCAACACCGAGGCCAGCGCCCGGCTCAGCCAGATCAAGGCCGAGCTCGGCCTGGGCGACGCACCGGCAGCTATCCCTGCAGCCTCCGAGCCCGGCACCCCGGCCACGGCCTGATCTTGGCCGAACGCAACGGCGCAACCCTGGTCATCGACTGTCTCGGCACGCCGGGCATCGGGGGTGCGCCGCTGCGGGCCTCGCTCGACGGGTCACCGATCTCCTGGCCTGGGACAAGCCGCAGGAGTTCCGCCTCCCGGCCGGTCGCCACGGGCTCGAGATCGCCCACGAACCCGTCCGTTCGCCGTTCGGCGCCAACAAGCTGTCGAACGCGATCGAGCTGCGCAACGGTTTCCGCTACTACCTGCGCTACACGCCCCGACTGGTGCCGACGATGCGGCCGAAGGTTCAACTCCTTGTCGACCGCCCAGCGGGCTGACCAGACGGGGACCACGCACACCACACGCCCGCCGATATCGCAGTCTTCGTTTTCTCTCCGAGAGGCGCGAATCCGTCGACCCGCTTCGGTTTATCGCCGCCCCGCGCGAAACCGCACGCCGCCGCCCCGCGCGAAACCGCACGCCGCACATCGCCCGGCAAGAATCCGGACAACGACCGGCTTCGGTTTCGCGCCGCCCGGCGAAAAACCGCACCCATGCCACGCAAAATCGCCGCCCGGCGCGAAAACCCGCACGCCGCAGCGCGCCGCCCGGCGCGAAACCCCGAAGCGATTAGCGTGGCCAACAACAGTACGCGCGCTTAGGGCAGGATCACCAGGTCGTCGCGGTGGACGAGCAATGTCACCGCACCCTCGGGCAAGTCACCCGTCCGCCTCCCGAGCACCCCTGCGGCCTCCGCGGCCGACGCGCGCGACACACCACGCGCAAAGGCCCGACCGTCCGGACCGGCGATGTCGACCAGGTCGCCGTTCTCGAA
>JAYTFI010000275.1:0-8046 GCA_043734485.1 Acidimicrobiales bacterium
TTCCGCTGCCCGCCGGACAGCGTGGCGACGTCGGCATCGAGCAGGCCGTCCATGCCAAGGTGGCCGAGGATCGACTCGGCCTCCCACGCCTTCGCCGCATCCACGCCTGCGGTCACGGCCTCACGGACCGGACCGGCGCTGAGCACCGCCTCCTGATCGAGCACGACGATGCGCACACTGCGACCGCGACGAACGACACCCGACTCCGGTTCTGCGAGCCCGGCCAGGATCCGCAGCAGCGTCGACTTCCCGCAACCATTGATGCCGACCACACCGAGCCGATCACCGTCGGCGATGGTGATCGAGAGGTTGGTGAAGAGCGGCTTGTCGGGTCGGGTGGCCGTGACCGCTGACGCGTCGACGAGGATCATGCGCCGCCACTGGACGGGGACGCTGGAGACACTGGAAACACAGGCAGAGATATGTCGCTTGTGCTGCCACTACTGTCGACGGTCTCGTCGACCGTGACGATGACGGCGTCAGTGACGGCGTCGGCCGCAACCCGGGCCGCCTCGGCGAAGCGGGCGAAGTCGATCGAGATGAACAGACCCTCCACCTCGCCCAGGAGTTCCCCGGTGAAACCGTGGAACGAGCTGCCCTTGGTGAAGATCTTGCGCCCCTCTACCCTGTCGAGCCGCCCCTCGTAGCGGATGAGCGTGCGCAACGGCGTCGGTCGGCGGTAGTTGACGTCGAGGCGCGCCGTCATACCCGGTCGGCCCGACAGCGACTGGGCCATGCCGAGCAGTTCGTCGAACACCGCGGCGACGATCCCGCCGTGGACGCACCCTGGCGGTCCTTCATACGCCGCGCCGAAGGTCGCGTCGCCGTGCACGGCGCCGTCGATGATCTCGAGCCGAACCGGGGGCGCGATCGCATTGCCGAGGCCGATCATCGGCGAGTGGTCGAAGAATCCGAGGCGGGAATCGTCGTCGAGCACCACGTCGCCGGCATTCGCAGACTCGGCGAAGCCGGTCCACCCCGGGCGGCTGCCATGTGCCCGCATCGAGGTGACCACCGCGGCGAGGGCGTCTGCGGACTGTGTGAGTGCCTCAGTGGGGGCATCGGTGCGGACCAGCAAGTCGATAAGCGCGCGTAGCTCTATGGCGAGGCGATGGAGCTCGGCACGCCGCGGCGTCGGCTCGGGGCCGTACGGCAGCATCGACGACAGGAGCGAGAACTCGGGTACGGGCACGTCAGACCCCCGTTGCGAACGGTGCGTGCGCATCGATATCGATGTCGACGATCAGCGGGGCATGGTCCGAAGGGAGCTTCCCCTTGCGGGCATTGCGGTCCACCATCGACCAAGTGACTCTGTCCGCGATCGGCGGCGTGGCCAGTGCGAGATCGATGCGCATGCCGCGGTGCTGATGGAAGTCGCCGGCTCGGTAATCCCAATAGGTGTACAGACGATCTCCGTCGTAGAGCTTGCGGAAGACGTCGACGAAACCCCATTCCCGAAGTGCGCCGAGCGCGGCCCGCTCCGCGAGGGTGACGTGCGTCGAATTCTCGAACGCCTTCACGCTCCACACATCACGATCGTCGGGAGCGATGTTGAAGTCGCCGAGGACCATCTCCGCCCTTGCCGGTGATGATGTGCGCGCGTACTGTTCGCGCAGGCGGGCCAGCCACTCCAACTTGGCGCCAAAGTGCGGGTCGTCGATGGTTCGGCCGTTGGGGACGTAGACGCTCATCACCCGCAGCGGACCGCAGGTGGCGGTGATCAGACGAGCCTCGCCGAGAACACCCGAGACGTAGTCGTCGGCCGGTCCGGTTCCAACCAGCCCGTCGGTGAAGCCGTTCACAACATCGGTGAGACCAACCCGGCTGAGGATGGCGACGCCGTTCCACTGCCCCTGGCCGAAGTGCGCCGACTCGTAGCCGAGGGCTTGGAACGCCATGGCCGGAAAGGCCGAGTCGGCAAGCTTGGTCTCCTGCAGGCACAGCACGTCGGCATCGGCATAGCCGAGCCACTCCTCGACGCGTGGGAGCCGGGCCTTCAGTGAATTGACGTTCCAGGTGGCGATCCGCACGGGGAGCGAGGATAGGCCGGGCGCGCGACTGCTCTGGTCACGGAACTGCGCGCACCGGTCGCATTTTTGGTCAGGTTCTGGCCGTTCGAGTCGGCTTGCGGCCGGCCCTCGGTTGGCCCGAACGGCACACTCGTGACCCGAACCCCGGGCGAGCCCGATCAGCGCTTCTTGGCTGCGGGGCGCGCCTTGCTCAGCCCGGCTGCCTTGGCCCCGGTCGCAGCCGCGCCCCGACTCTTGGCCGGCAAGACCTTGGCGGCCGCCTTCTTCGACCGCGCCGCGGCCGTCGCGGCTGTGCGTCCAGCCTTCTTCACGGACTTCGCTGCCTTGTCGGCCACCGGTCCGGCCTCCTTCACCGAAGGTGCGGCTTTGCTTGCGGCCGGGGCGTCCTTCGTCGCGGCCTTGGCCGAGGCCGACTTCATCGGACGGGCGGGCAGTTCCGACGCGGGCTTGGCTGCCGCGACCCGCTTGGATGACGTGACCTTTACCGGCGCCATTGTCGGCGTCTTCGCCTTCGCGGCCCGCTTCGCCGTCGGGGCCGGGGCGATGGACGCAGGGCCTTTGGCCATGACCTTCGCGGGACCGGCGGCTTTGGCGGGACCGGCGGCTTTGGCGGGACCGACGGCTTTGGCGGGACCGACGGCTTTCGCGGGACCGACGGCTTTCGCGGGACCGGCGGCTTTCGCGGGACCGGCGGCCCTTCCGACGGCCTTGGCGCCGCGCGTGACGGCATCGGTGGTGGTCCGGACGCTGACCTTGCGGGCCGGGTTCTTCCGCGGTCGCGTCGTCGCGGCTACGGCGGAAACCGGCTCGATGGGAACCGCGACCGGGCCTCGAGCAGACGACTTCCTCGGCGCGGCTTTCCGTGGCGGAGGCACGATCGCGGAAGGTTGCACCGCTGACGCCGCTGCCTTGGACGCCCGCTTCGTTCCAGGCGCCACGGCCTTCTCCGGCGCAGTGTCCTGTACGACTCGCGATGGCACAGCAGAACCAGCAGCCTTGCGCCCGCCCGAGCGGCGTGCGGCCCGCTCCGGCGCAGCGACGGCCATGGACGCGGCAGAGGCAGGGGCAGCGGCAGCGGCCGCCGCCTTCTTCGACACCCGACCCCTCCCAGCAGCAGGCTTCACAGCCTCCGGCTCGATTGTCGCCGCAGACGGCGAACCGACGAGCGCCACCTCGATGCCGCGACGGGTTGAATCGAACGACTTCACGATCCAACGCGCCGTCTCACCCTTGCGGATGACCTCCTTGGCGCTGCGTGGCATCGGCTCGGCAAGGCCCGACAGAGGCACATAGCCAAGCGCGCCGTCGATGTCGACATACATGCCGTGCGAGGAGTACCGCTCGACCACACCGGTCACCTCGGAGCCGATCCCGTGGGCGGCGATGAAGTTGATGAACGTGAGCGACGGGTTCACGGCTTCGAGCGAGGACGACGACAAGCCCGAACCCGAACCGTTGGCAATGCTGGTGCCCTCGGCCTCGCCCCGACCGCCCTTCCTGCGCTTGCGGCGCTTCTTGCCCGCGGCGCTGTCGTCATTGTCCGCCGCCGAGGCTGCTACGGGGGTGATCGGGTCGAAACGGTCGCGGGTACCCGAATCGTCGGCCCGCTCGCCACCCCGACCACGGCGCTTCTTTTTGCGACCGTCGCGGTCACGACCGTCGCGCGACCCTCGACCGTCGCGCGCATCGCGCGCATCGCGAGACTCACGGGGATCGGGCGTGGCCGCGACCTCGGCGATGATCTCGTCAAGCGGCCGCTCGCTCGCCTTGCGCACGAGCACGGGCGGCGGTGCCTTCGGCACAGGCATCGGCTTCAGCGCTTCGGGCGATCCGATGCGGACCTGCCCTCGCTTCGAATCGCGCACCGCCTCACGGCTGCGCGGCCCCCGCACCGGGACCCGTGGGGTGAAGACCCAGCCGAGTCCAGGGATGGGCTTGCCGCCCATCAGACGGTCCTTGGCGAAGAGCCAGTCGTAGGTGCCGTGGAACTCCTGGAACGAGTCGTTCGAGAAGATCGTGGCGTCGAGCTTGTCGGCCACCTTCAGGATGAAGGCGTCGCCTCGGCCGACCGTGCCGGCCGGCGGGGTGATGATCTCCCCCGCCATGTAGGCCGCTTCGAAGACCGGCTGTTCGCTGCGGTCGATGCGGTTGGGGAACGTGGAGTCGACGATGACCAGGACATCTGCACCCGGGTGCTCCTCGATGAAGGACCGTACGGCCTCATCAAGTTGCGAGAGGCTCGGCATTGTCCGGCCCTCGGTGGCGATGTTCGATCCGTCGACCACGACTTTATACGTGGTCATAACTTCCTGTGTTTTGGATTCGATGTTGTTGGATTCCGGGGACATGCCGCCCCGCGATCGCTTTTCTGCGACCGGCGGTGGAGTACTGCTCCCGGGAAAATGGGATTTGATTTGCGTCGGATTCGTTCTTGCGGCGCCGTCTGCAGGTGCGAGCCGGACAGCCGATCGGACGAGAACCTTCTCGACATCAGTCAAGCACCTCTTGAGCGCAAAGCTGCGCACCGCGGGTGTTGGCGGTGGGGAGGCCGTTTCGCCGCGACGACAGACCCTGGTTTGCCAACGCGCTACGCCCCCCGGAAGACTGCCCTGGTGCCCCACCCGACCATCACCGCCGTCTTCTGGGATTTCGGCGGCGTCGTCCTCAGCTCGCCGTTCGACGCGTTCGCGAGTTACGAAGCGGCCAACGACCTGCCCGTCGGGACGATCCGCCGACTCAACGCCAACAACCCCGACACCAACGCCTGGGCCCAGTTCGAGCGCAGCGACGTCTCCTTCGACGAGTTCTGCGACCTGTTCGAGGCGGAGGCGGCCGAGATCGGCCATGTGCTCGAGGCCCGGTCGGTCATGGCCCTGCTGAGCGGAACGGTACGTCCGCAGATGGTCGAGGCGCTTCGGCGACTCAAGGCCGAGGGCTACAAGATCGCCTGCCTCACGAACAACGTGCGGGCCTCCGATTCTTCCGACGAAGTCGCCCGCCCGGAGGTGGCGGAGGTGATGGCGCTGTTCGATCACGTCACCGAGTCGAGCAAGGCCGGCATCCGCAAACCCGAGGTGCGCTTCTACGAGATGGCGTGCGAGGCCGTGGGGATCGAACCGCACCAGGCCGTGTTCCTCGACGACCTCGGCATCAACCTCAAACCTGCGGCAGCTATGGGGATGCGCACCATAAAGGTCGGTGATCCCGACGTTGCGTTGGGCGAACTGGAAGCAATCCTCGGCCTCCCACTTCGATGACGTACGACCCGGCCGTCGACGAGTCTCGCAACCCGTGGACCACGACCGGGTCGCGTCTCGCGTACGAGAACCCCTGGATCCAGGTCCATCACCACGAGGTCGTGGACCCGGGTGGCCGACCCGGTGTCTACGGCATCGTGAGCCCCCGCAACCTCGCGCTCGGCGTACTCCCGATCCATGCCGACGGGACCACCGTGCTCGTCGGCCAGTTCCGGTACGCGTTGGGGGCCTACAGCTGGGAGATGCCCGAAGGTGGCGGCGACAAATCAATCGAACCGCTGATCTCCGTCGGCCGCGAACTGCGTGAGGAGACCGGTCTTGTCGCAGACAATTGGCAAGAGGTCTGCCGATTGTTCCTATCGAACAGCGTCACCGACGAACAAGCCATCTGCTGGGTCGCCTGGGGTCTCACCGAGGGGGAACCCGAGCCCGAGTCGACCGAGGAGCTTTCCCATTGGCGGCTCCCGTTCGCCGACGCAGTGGCGATGGTGTGGGACGGGCGGATCACCGATTCGATGACCGTGGCGACTGTCGCCAAGGTGGAGGCGATGCGCCTCGCAGGTCAGTGCTCACCGGGGCTGGCGGCAATCCTCGGCTGAGTGATGCTCGGCTGAGGACTCGGCTGAGGAGATCAGCCGTCGAGCGCTTCGGGCGGCGGCGGCGGCATCCCTGCATCGAGGGGGCCCGAGCTGACGAGGACGGTCCGCCCCGGCCCGCGCACGCTGTCACGGCGCATACGCTCCGTTATGCGGGCCCGCAGCTCGCGAGCCACAGCCCACTGCTGACGCGGCGCGGTCTTGATGACGATGCGCAGCGTCACACCGTCGTTACCCATGGACTGGACACCCTGGAGCTCCGGCGGCTCGAGGATGCACTCGGCCCACGGCGGTTCGGCTGCCATCGTTGTGGCCTCCTCACCGAGCGCAGCCATCACGGTGGGCACGTCGTTGTCGTAGGCGATGGTGACATCGACAACCGCTCGCGACCACTCCATCGACTGGTTGCCGACCTGGCGGATGTCGCCGTTGGGGATGAACCAGACGGTTCCGTCAGCCGACCGCAGCCGCGTCACCCTGAGGTCGAGGTCTTCCACCGTTCCGCTCGCCGTCCCGATCGTGACCACGTCACCGACCCCGTACTGGTCCTCCAGCAGGATGAAGAGACCACTGAGGTAGTCGCGGATTAGCGCCTGCGCACCGAACGCAATGGCCAGCCCGGCAATACCGGCACCGGCCAGCAGTGGTGCGAGGTTGACGCCGACCTCGCCGAGGATCATCAGTGCCGCCACGACGCCGACGATCACCCGCCAGATGCCGGCCACGGCATCAGCGATGGTACGAGCCCGCTGCTCCATGCGGGCCGAGCGGACCCGCATCGGTGCCCGTAACCGGAGCGCAAGGACGAAGCGGCGGAGTGTGGCGCTGCCTATCCGCGCGAGCGCCAGGGCACCCAGCACGATCAGCAGGATGCGGATCGGCCCGAGCAGCACGAACTCGCCCGTCCGGGCCTGGAAGTCGGTTGCCCCGATCTGCTTGAGGAGCCGGTAGAGATAGCCGCCGCCTGACGCGGCGACCGGGTTCGAGAGGATCGAACCAGTGGGCGGGACGATCGGCGGGGTCGCGAGCGCTGTGGCGGCGAAGCGGATCGGCATTGCGGCAAGGTTCCCAGCTCTGCGGTGCTCGGGCGCGGACGGTCCTGCACAACGGCGCGAGCGGGCGGCAGCGCCGGGCCTGCGGACTTGCACCGATAACGTCGTTGCCCATGACGTGGTTGCTGACGGGTGGAGCGGGTTACATAGGTGCACATATCTTGCGCGCCCTGCAGGACATCGGCAAGGAGGTCGTGGTGCTCGACGACCTCTCGAACGGCTTCGCCGAGAACGTGCCTGCAGGAGTCGAGTTGGTCCGGGCCAATGTGCTCGACACTGCGGCCGTCGAGGCCGCGCTGCGGACCCATCAGGTAGTCGGCGTGATCCACCTCGCAGCCAAGAAGGCAGTGGGCGAGAGCGTCGAGCGACCGCTCTGGTATTACGAGCAGAACGTGATCTCCACCCACCATCTGCTCAGCGCCATGGAGCGGGTTGGCGTGCATCGTCTCGTGTTCTCGTCGAGCGCGGCGACGTACGGCGAGACCGGCGTTGAGACGATCAACGAGGAGACACCGACCGTCCCAACGAGTCCGTACGGCGAGACGAAGCTCGTCGGCGAGTGGATGATCCGTGACCAGGCCCGGGCTACTGCACTTTCCTATGTGAACTTACGGTATTTCAACGTCGCCGGGGCTGGCTCGCCCGAGCTGGGCGATCGCGGCGTGAACAACCTCATTCCGCTCGTCTTCCGGGCGCTGTCGGCTGGGAGGGTCCCGCAGGTGTTCGGTGCCGACTATCCGACCCGCGACGGATCGTGCATCCGCGACTACATCCACGTCGCCGATCTCGCATCGGCCCATGCGGTCGCAGTCGCACACCTCGACACTGCGGCGGAAGCGGGACGGAACGTGGAGCGCGTCTACAACGTCGGGACCGGAACCGGCACGACCGTGATCGAGGTGATCGATGCCGTCCGCGACGTCACGGGGATCGAGTTCGAGGCCGAGATCATCGAGCGTCGCCCGGGCGACCCGGCGCGGATCGTGGCCTCGTCCGACCGCATCACCCGCGAGCTCGGTTGGACCGCCCGTCATACCGTCCGCGACATGGTCGCCTCGGCCTGGGCCGCCTGGCAACTGAAGCCGCCGACCGACCTGTAACGGCGGCCTCC
>JAYTFI010000276.1:0-5575 GCA_043734485.1 Acidimicrobiales bacterium
TACCGGAGCCTGACATCTCGGCGCAGTACGAACTCAAGCTCGAAGTGCCCGGAGGAACCGATCGCGTCGTAGCCGACGACGAGAAGGTGGAACTCCGCAACGGCGAGCACTTCTACTCCGTTCAGCGAAACACGAACCCGGGCTGATGCTACGCGCCGCAGACCGCACCGCTCTCGAACGGCTCGGCCTCTCCTACGAGGCCGAGCCCGACGGCGGTTTCATCAATCTCACCATCACCAACTACCTCCTACCCGATGGCCTAACGCCTCGAACGACGAGCCTTCTGCTCCGGCTGCCGGGCGGTTTCCCCGATGCCAGTCCGGACATGTTCTGGACCGCCGATGTCATCCGCACGACATCCGGTAAGCGGCCCGCCGCGACGGAAGTCATCGAAACCTACGCCGGGCAAAGCTGGCAACGCTGGTCACGACACATCAACTCGTGGCGGCCCGGACTCGACGACCTCGACACCTTGTTGCGCTTTGTTACGCATTGTCTCCTGCGCGAAGTCGAGGCGGCGGCGGCATGAAGCGCACCGTTCTCGCAATCGCTGACCTTGTGTACGACGCGATCATCGACATCGGTTCTCGCCCGGTGAATGCCGTGATTGTCTGCACCGGGGATGAGTACCTATACCTCGTAACCGGGCACTGCCACAACGCTTGCGACTCGACGACGGGAACACTCAGCATCCGCAACGGCCTCGCGACTTTCGAGCCCGACAACGCCGACCCGCTCGGTTTCGAAATGGTCCGGATCGTCGGGTCCGACACAATCCGTTTCCTCACACACTCCGATCAATCGATTAACCCCATGTTCGACCGACAGGTACGCCTTCTTGGCAGCGACGGCCAGTCCATCCTCAATCGTCTCCACGTCGGCGTTATCGGGGCCAGTGGAACCGGCTCGCCAACGTTCGAACAACTCGTTCGAATCGGAGTCGGGACCATCACCGTGATCGACCCGAAGCAAGTCACCGATACCAACATCACTCGCATCTACGGGAGCACGCTCGACGACATCGGCTCACCGAAGGTCGATGTCCTCGCACAACACGCAAAACGCATCGGCCTCAATACGAACGTCATCGCAATCAACGGCACCGTCACCTCGTGCGAAGTCGCACAACAGCTCAAGCACTGCGATGTCCTGTTCTGCTGCACCGACGACCACGCCGGACGCAACATAGCGTCGAGACTCGCGTACCGATACCTGATACCGCTGTTCAACGCCGGCGTGGAGGCACGAACGCCAGGCGATCAGATAGCCGGTGTCTACGGGCGCATCACGGTATCCGGACCTGGGTTGGCGTGTCTCAGCTGCCTCGGCCAAACCTTGCCCCGGCGTGCGTACGCAGACGCACTTGACCCTGACGCCAGGCAACGACTCGCTCACGAGGGCTATGCGCCGGCGCTCGGTCAACCCGACCCGTCCGTCATTTCGGACACGACCGCCACGTCCGGGCTGCTCGTCTCCGCCTTCGTGAACCGGCTCATTGGTTTTGACCATCCGGCATCGCATCAACTTGTCGTCTTCGACCGATACAAGAGCTTCCCTGAGCCAGCCGACCAGGTCGACGGCCACTACTGCAACGACCCCAGGTACGTCGGTGCCGGCGACTGCGATCCATTCCTGGACACCACATGGACCTCGTAACAGGACTCATCGACTGGAAACGGCGCCGTCGCTCCGAACCCCGCGCCCGCTACCCGGCCGTCATCCACGTCGAGACGCGAGCCGAGCTTCCGATCGAACTCTCACGACGCGTCATCTACACGATCGGCAGCCCCGCCAAGCCGAAACGAGCGCTGTTCATCTGCCCTTGCGGACACGACCACCACATCGACCTGCCCATAGCGACGGACCCCCACGAAATCGGCACCTGGCACCTCAGCCCCGAGACCCGTGGCCCAACGTTCAGTCCATCAATCGACATTGTCGACCGCGGACGTCGATGCCACTTCTGGCTGCGGCGGGGCACGATCCAGTGGGCCTACGACTAGCCCGGAATCGCACTGGTGCACACCGACTCATCGGGTGCACTTCAGGCACCTGCCAACCGACCTCGGAGGCAGCTCGCGAGGGTCAGAACTAAGCGCGCTTACTTGACACAGTCTTGACACGGTGACACACGTTTGACGCAGTTCTCCGGCTTCCGGGGGATTCGAAAGGCATCGACGGGAACGACCAGAAACATGCCCTTAGCAGGCGAAACACCCGCTGAGCAGCGCTGATGCGAAACCGGGCATGCGGGTTCGACTCCCCCCACCTCCACTATTTGCCCTGGTCAGGGCATGTTTTTCGCGGCCTTGACACGGGTTTGACACGCGACGTCGCAGTTGCGCCGTAGCCGCGGTGACCGGAAACGCCCTGTGAGCTGCGGAAACGCTCGACAGAATCGAGCAGGGCTGTGACACGCGCTTGACACAGCGCGACATTGCCGCCACGAAGGTCGAGCCAACGTGGCGCTGCGCCAATCGGTCGAGGACGGGGGCCCGATTCCCCCATTCGGGTAGTTCGTCGAAACTCGCCGGAATTCGCCGCCAATTTGGCAAACTCAAAACGGCCCGTATTCGCCAACGACCACCTGCGTGCCGGCGCCGAGGACCGCCGCCAGCACGAACGATCGCTCCTCCCCAGCTGGGGACTCGAAGGTTACGACCCCCATACAGCTGGCAGCGTCATCTCCAGGGCAGGGTTCTGCGCTCGTTGGCGACGTCGGGGGGCCGAGCAGCCCGGGCGAGACGATGTCGGGCAGGTACGTTCGTTCGATGCCCAGCAGCCCGCGCCAAGAACTCGCCGACCTTCTGCGAGACGCAGGCGCCGGTGGATCGTTCTCGACTCGTCGCACTGCCCCGCCGGGCGACTTGACGATCGATGTGACGGGACTGGGGACGATCCTTCTGCCGGTCACGGCTGCGCAAGCAAAGCAGCTCCGGCTTCTCGCCCGCCCGGCGCTCTACGGCAAGGGCGAAGACACGCTGGTGGACCTGCGCGTCCGCGACACGTGGGAGGTGCCTCGTTCACGGGTGAAGATCGACAAACGGCGGTGGGCCAACACGCTCAGGCCGATACTCGGATTTGTCCGCGACGACCTCGGACTGCCCGAAACCAGTTCGCTGACTGCCGAGCTCCATTCCATGCTCGTCTACGAACCGGGTCAGTTCTTCGCCGCCCATCAAGACTCAGAGAAGAGCAATCAGATGATCGGCACACTGATCGTCGTTCTCCCATCAAGAAGCGAGGGCGGCGAAATCGTCGTCGAGCACCAAGGCCAGTCCGTGACCTACACCGGTTCGGCCTCGTCACTGACATTCATAGCGTTCTACGCCGACACTCGACACGAGGTCCTTCCCGTGACCCGCGGCTACCGAGTGGCGCTCACGTACAACCTCGTGCTCACCGGAAGCTCCACCCCGAAACCCGCAAGCACTCCGACGCTGAACCAAAGCGCGGCGACGCTGTTGCGCCGGCACTTCGAAGAGCCGTCCGAAGCAAGATGGCACGGAGACCGCGAGGCTCTCCAACCGCCCGACCGACTCGTGTTCCTGCTCGACCACCAATACAGCGAGCACAGCCTCCGCTGGACACAGCTCAAGGGCAACGACGCCATCCGAGCCGACGTTCTTCGCCACGCCGCAGAGTCGGCCGACTGTGAGACAGCGCTGGCTCTCGTCGAGATCCAAGAGACCTGGGACTGCGCCGAACCCGCACCGCGACACCGACGCGGCTGGTGGACCGACGACGAGTCCGATGACGAGTCCGATGACGAGTCCGATGACGACCTTGACGACGCCGATCACGAGCTAGGAGAGCTGCTCGAAACGACAGTCACGATCACGTCAGTCCACGAGAAGGCACACCGCTTGGCGCCTGATGTTCAGAACGCCGAACTGGCGGCGGCGACTCCCACGTCCTCGTTGGCGCCCTACGACACTGAGTACACGGGCAACATGGGCAACTGGGGTAACACCATGGACCGGTGGTACCGGCGCGCATCAGTCGTGGTCTGGCCAAGTACTCGATCGTTCGCCCTCACGTGCAAAGCCGACCCGAACGGCGCTGTCGAGGAGTTGCGCGCTGCGATCGCCGATCGGCCCCACGATCCGCACGTCCCGAACGACATGGTTGCGACGCTGTTGCGCTTCTGGCCCGATGCAGTTCGCCGATGCCAACAACGAACACTGCTCCCAGGAGCACTCGCTCTCGCCGCTGAACTTCGCGACGCCAACAGTGCAGCCGGCCTACTCGAAGCTTTCGAGATCAGCGCCGTGACACCTGCCGATGCAGCCGCCCTCCTCATCCTCAACGCCGAGTACGGCCCGCGATGGTTCCACGATCGGATCACCGCGTGGATGACGAATCGAGTCCCTTTCGGGTCCAATCCTGCCGCGTCGCGCGAGGTGTGGACGGAGGCCCTACCGGACCTCTGCCGGGGGCTGAGCAAAGGCAAGGGTCAACGCTCTTCAACGGATGGCGAGCCTGCTCGAACAATCGTTGCGCTGACGTGGAACTGGCTCGAGGCTGCGATCGTCGCCGCAACTGCCATCACTCGACCGTCCGCGCGACATGAGCGGATGAACGAACTTTCCCGCGTGCTCCTCGCCCTGCTGCAAGCAACCGACATCGCCGATGACCCAACACTTCGAGATCAGATCGTGACGACGGTCTGCGAGCGCGAGTTCCGGCTGGTCCCATTGCTGCTCCACGTGATCGACTCTTCGACCTCGATTCCCCCCAATCGACGCACAAAGCTCGGCCTGACCTCGATAGCAACGCACTGCGGCGAAGCCCTCCGAGCCGAACTAGCTCAACCTGGACGCGCGCTCGGAGACTGGTCCATCACGAGCTTCGTCTCGAGCGACGACTGCCAGGACTGCACGGAGCTCTCCGCCTTCCTCGAAGACACAACAGCACAGCAGCGGGTGTGGCCGCTCGCAAAGGCACGACGACAACACATCCACCGATGCATCGACGATGCCGAGCTCCCAGTCTCGCACCGCACCACACACGAAGGAAGCCCGCACAAGCTCGTGATCACCAAAACAAGCGACTTGTTCACCCGTGAAGCGGACCAACGCACCAAAGCCCGGGCATCACTGACAGCCGTCGAGCGTCTCCTTCGACCCAGCCGGGCGACAACAACGCGGAATCCTTGATCGACACCGGGCCGGCGTGGATGCCCTGTGCGCCGAGTAGCCCGTCCATTTCAACCGACGCAATCCAGTCTTGATTAAATGTTCTAGAAACGGTACATTTAATCCGTGGAGTACCTGTCGCTCGACGAAGCCGCCCGCGCACTCGACGTCACGCGCCGCCGAGCCCAGGCTCTCATCGAAAAGGGACAGCTCCGTGCCCACCGCGTCGGCGGACGGTGGCTCGTCGAAGCAGCCGACGTCCACCAGCGACGCCGCACGGTCGCCCACCGCGGCCGGCCCCTCAACGCCTCCACCGCCTGGAACCAGCTCGAACACGCCACGCTGCCCCGAGACGACAACGAACAAGACGCCTTCCGTCGACGTGTCCTCACCCGCGCCGAGCACCGCGAGGCCTACATCCACCCATCGCTCATCGC
>JAYTFI010000277.1:0-1858 GCA_043734485.1 Acidimicrobiales bacterium
GCTCGCCGGGCCCGCTCCGCCCGCAGATCCGGCCACAGGATCAGCGTGCCGACAACAATCATCAGCGCACTCATGAAGCCCACAGTCCGCACGGCGAAGTGGGCCACGAGCCAATAGGCCAGAAAGGGTGCAACGGCTCCACGGACCCCGGTGAAGAACGTGTGCAGTGCCATGTAGTCGGCGACCTGTGCGGGTGGTGCGAGCTTGATGGCCCAGAGCTGCCATAGGACGTCGCCACCGGCTGCGGCGATGCCGTAGGTGACCGAGCCGATGATGAGCCCGACCAGGGACGAGCCGGTGAAGAACGCGAGGATGCTGATGCCGAAGCCGACATTGAGCGCAATGCGGGTGCCGAAGAAGCTCATGCGGTCGAACACCCAGCCGAACACCGGACTCATCAGCACACGGACGATCGAGGGCACGGCGACGATGAGCAGCGCGATGCGACTCGGCGACGCGTCGATGCCGTAGTCAGGGTTCCCGAGGTACTCCGTGCGCAGCGGGATCATCGTCAGATTGGCCATGCCCATGAACATCCACGAGGCCATCGTCGTGGCCAGCACCCGGTCTTGGCGCATCAGTGCGAAGGAGTCGACCAGGCGGCGGCGGCGGTCGTCGGGGATGGGCGACGATTCGAGCCGGCTCACTACGGTTGCAGAAGCCATCAAGGCCACGGCAGCCCCGGTCACGACCCAGCGGTACGAGGCCAGGTTCGTGTCCAGCCACCGACCCAAGAGCCAGGCCGCGAGCGCACTCATGGCCATGCGGATCATGAGCGCCAACGACACGTTGCGGCCCCGCTCGTGGGAGCCATAGTTGCGCTGGTAGACGGTCGTGAGGAGCGGCACGACGATGTTGACGCTCGCCATACCGATCACGGTGCCAACGGTGTACGCCACCAGTCCGCCCACAAGTGCCGTCATCGCGAGCGCCAAGGCTCCGGATGCGAGGATCAGCGACGCGATCGCCGTGGCCGGACGGCGGCTCCGCTGGGTGATGCGCAGTGTCAGCGGGGTGAGAAGCATGCCCCCGTTTCCGGCTGCGGCGATGAGCGCCTTCGTGCCCGAATCGGCATGGAGGCCTTGCAGGGCGATCAACAGGAAGAGGCTCGAGATGCACGCCTCCATGTAGCCGGCGGGCACGGCGCGGACGCATTCGAGGATGAACGTTCGCTTCGCCAAGGACCGGTGGTCGGGCTCACCCTCGGGTGGGCCTAGCGGCGTCACGGAACCGCGAGACCGAGCGACCGGCCGACCGCGCTGAGGGTGTCGTCGTCGATCAGGTCGCCCTTGCGAAGCGCAGCGAAGACCGCCTCCTGGGCCCGATCGAGATCCGCGAGGATCGGCGCCCAGCCCCCGGGTGGCATAGTTGGCTGCGGTGCGTCGGCGCTCACTTCAGCCAGCACCTCGCGCCACACCGCATCCCCGTTGATCGCCTGGTTGCCCTCGGCTCGGGCCAGCGTGCTCACGAAGGCTTCCGTGGGAAGGGCCTCGTCGATCCGCTGCAGCTCGAGTATCAGGCCGGCGGCGAAGCGCAGAACGATGCGGGCTTCGATCCCGGCGATGTCGTTGAAGAACCACCCGCAGGACGTATACATCGCCATGGCCAGCCGCTGCGACTCGAGTAGCGCGCGTGCAACCGCCATCGTGTCGGCATCGGCCGGGTCGACGACGTGCTCGGCCGCGAAGTCCTCGAAGGACCGCGCCCCGATACACGTGTCGACGTAGGCGTCGCGCGCATCCCACGGATCGCGGAGGACACCGGCGCCGCGCCGTTCGAACGCCGTTGCGGCAAGGTCTCGGAGAAGGTTGAGCGCGTCTCGTAGTGGGGCCCGCCACCGCTGGTGCCAGCCCGACCC
>JAYTFI010000278.1:0-4803 GCA_043734485.1 Acidimicrobiales bacterium
GAGCAAGTACCTGGACAAGGCATACGAGCAGATGGACTTCGCAGAACTGGCGAAGTCGCCCGTTGAGGCCCTGGCCGGCGTCTCGGCCGCCGACGCCGAAGCGCTCGCAAAGGCGCTCGGCATCAAGACGATCGCCGACCTCGCCACCAACAAGTACGTCCTCTGGGCCCAGGCGATCACCACGCTCAGCAAGTAGGGAATCGAGCGGGCCGCCCACGGGGCGGCCACGGGGCGGCCCGCTCAAGGCCCTATGCGACGGTGCCGACGGCCAGCGGCTTCGTCGTGGCCACGACAGAACCGACGGTCGGCTCGACCGTGATCGCCAGCGCGGTGGCGGGCGCATCCACGGTGAAGGCCGACACGCCCGGATCGCGCCCGAGCACACCGGCGGACACGACTTTCCCCGTCACCGCCCAGAGCTGATAGGTCTTGCCCGCAGGCAACGCAGGAAGTGAATCGCGGAGGATGTAGCCATTCCCGGAGGCGGTGATCACGGCCCGGGCCATCTGCCGCCCGGACGAGTCCTTGAGTGACATCGTCACCGCTCCCGGCTCTCGCGCCGCCCGGGCCCCGAGCGCGGCGAGTGACGGCGTCCCCGATCCGGTCAACGATGCCGTGAGCGGAATCACGACCGCCGCCGCCGCGGCCGCAGAACCGATGGCGATGCGCAGGCCCCGCATGCGGAAGCGCTTCGCCTCGCGGGCGGCGTCGAGGGCGATCACCGGAGCGACGCGGTCGGGGACAGCCCTGAGGGCGGGCGGTTTGATCCCCTCGGGCTCCGAATCGGCGACATCGACGCGGCCAACGCCACCAACGCCACCAACGCCACCAACGCGGCCACTGCGGACCTCGCGGGCGATGCGATCCCAGATCGCGGCCGGGACGGGTGTCTCGACCACGGTCCCGAGCGCAGCCGCAACATCGAAGAGCGCGGCCAGTTCGAGGCTGCACGCTTCGCATGTGGCCAGGTGCTCGTCGACAAGCGCCATCTCTTCGTCCTCGAGAGCGTGCAGCGAGTACGCCCCGAGAAGCTCTCCCAGTTCGGCGTGGCTCACGACCCGGTCCATGGCGATTCCTTCTTCTCGAACTGCTCTGCTGCTGCGGTCTTGCTGGCTGTGGTCTTGCTGGTTGCGGTCTTACTGGCTGTGGTCTTGCTGGCTGTGGTCTTGCTGGCTGCGGTCCTGCTGGCTGCGGTCTTGTCGGGACCGGTGGCATCGATTACGTGGTCGTCGTTCAGGATCTCGTGGAGCCGGCGTAGGCCGGCCCGGATGCGTGTCTTCACCGTGCCTTCGGGAAGGTCGAGGATCACCGCTACCTGCCGATAGGTATGGCCCCCGTAGTAGGCGAGCTCGATGGGCACACGTTCGGCGGGAGGGATGCCCAGTAGCGCCTGTTTCACCTGCTCGGCCAGGGTGAGCGCCATGAGGGCCGAATCGACGCCGGATTGCGGGGTCTGCGGTTCGAGCCCGACGCGCATTTCCCGCCGCTGCCGTGCGTTGTGCGTCCGGACGATGTCGACTGCCCGGCCATGGGCCTGGGTGAGCAGCAGGGTGCGGAGCTTGCCGCGGGTCGCGTCGAAGCGGGTCGGCTCGCGCCACAACCGGAGGAAGATGTCCTGGGTGACGTCCTCGGCAAGGGCGCCGTCGCCGAGCAGTCGCCGGGCCAGGCCCGCGACTGCCGCGCTGTGGCGCCGGAACACTTCGGCCAGAGCCGGTTCGTGCCCCTGCCCGACGGCAGCCACGAGCGCCTCATCGGTGGCGGAGGTGAGGAGATCAACTTGCATACGGTCACTCTTCGTCACGAGACGTCCGGTGGATGGAGATCGGGCAATGCAAACCGCTTGCCATCACGACTGACCTACCAAGCTGGGCCGAGCGACCCACGAAGGCCGCTGGCCGCGGAACGATTCTGGCATGCCAGTCTGCAGGACATGGACCGATGGATCGATTTGCGCAGTGACACGATGACGCGCCCGACGTCGGGCATGCGTGATGCGATGTACCGCGCCGAAGTCGGCGACGACGTCTTCCGCGAGGACCCGACCGTGAACGGGCTCGAGGCACGGGTGGCGGCGCTACTCGACAAGGAGGCGGCCGTCTTCACGCCTACGGGCACGCAGGCCAACCTGATGGCGCTCATGTCGCACTGCGGACGGGGCGACGAATATCTCGTCTCTCAGCAGGCCCACACCTACCGCTACGAGGCCGGCGGCGCGGCGGTGCTCGGCTCCATCCAGCCCCAGCCGATCGAGCCCGAGCCCGACGCCACGCTCGACCTTGCGAAGGTGGCCGCCAACATCAAGCCAAAGGGCCTGCTGTTCGCCCGTACCCGGCTGCTGGCCCTCGAGAACACCACCGACGGCAAGGTGATCCCGCTCGGCTACCACGCGGCTGCGTGGCAGCTCACCCGCGAGCGCGGCCTCGGGCTACACCTCGACGGCGCCCGCCTGTTCAACGCGGCGATCGCCTTGTCGATCGGCGTGGCCGACATCGCCGTGTTTGCGGACACCGTCTCGGTGTGCCTTTCGAAGGGGCTCGGCGCTCCGGCCGGATCGGTCCTGGCCGGGCCTGCCGGGCTGATCGACGATGCCCGCCGCTGGCGCAAGATGCTCGGTGGCGGCATGCGTCAGGCCGGGATCCTCGCCGCTGCTGGCCTCCATGCGCTTGACCACCATGTGGACCGCCTCGCGGAGGATCACGCCAACGCGGCACGCTTGGCCGAAGGTCTGCGCACCGTTCGGGGCATTGGGGTCGATGGCTCGCACACGAACATGGTGTTCGTCACCGTCGCCGGTGAGCGAGGACCCGCGTTTGCCGATTACCTCGCGGCCTTGGGCATCAAGGTGTTCGGAACCGGCCCGTCATTCCGCATGGTGACGCACCTCGACGTGACCGCGGCCGACGTCGACCACACCATCGCCACCGTCGCCTCCTTCTGACGGGTCGGGGCGAAACCCGCCTTCAGGCGCGCGATACGTAGAGGTTGGCACCGAGCACGCCGCCGACCACGACAGTCTCGCGGCCGACCCGCAGCGAAAGGCTGCCGTCGGGCGCCTTGGCCGTCACCTTCGCGATCGACCCGGTGATGAAGTTGTGCTCGTGCAGATAGGCCATCGAGGCATCGTCGATCTCGACCGATTCGGTGACCCGCTCGAGGCGCACGTTGTCGCCCGGCTCGACCTCGGACAGCGCCACCATGCGAACAGCCGTCTGCTTCACGCCCGGGATGGGGTTGCCGTGCGGGCACGTCGACGGATCGTCCAGGAGTACCCGCAGCCGGTCCTCCACCTCGTCGGATATGACGTGCTCCCAGCGGCCGGCCTCCAGATGGGCGAGATGCCACGGCAGCCCGATGACGTCGGTCAGCAGCCGCTCGGCGAGGCGGTGCTTGCGCACCACGCCCTCGGCCAGCTCCCGGCCCTTCTCGGTAAGCGAAATGGCCCGCCCGTCGATAGTCAGGTAGCCGTTGGTCTTGAGCCGCGTGACCATCTCGGAGACGGCAGGCGGCGTGTGACCGAGGCGTTCGGCTAAGCGCGCCTGGATCACGTTGATGCCGTCTTCCGACAGCTCGTAGATGGTGGTGAGGTATTCCTCGACCGGAGGGTGGAACTGCTCGCGCATCCGATGCATGGTATCGGGGTACCTTCCACTAGCGGGCGGACGTTGCGGCACAGAGGCGAGGCCGGGAGCTATGGGTTGATGGAGATATCAGGGTCGAGGCGAGGGATCGTGGTCGTCACGGTCGTCGTCGGCACCACCAGCGCCTCACCGCCGTCGAGCACCAGCGAGGCGTAGTCGTCGCGTGATACCGGCTTCGTCGTCGGCTGTCCATCGGCGCGAGGAACTGCGACTCGTCGACCGTTGATGGAGAATCGCACCAGCCCGATGCCGCCGACGCCGGTCACGGTGAACACGATCTGGCAGATGCCGCGGACCTGCTCTCTGCCCGGCAGGGTGAGGAACGACGGGTCGAGCTCGACCGTTGCCGTTCCCGCCTCGGATACGACGTTCACGATCGCCGATGGAGTCGGAAGCGCAGTGCGCAGGTTGTTCGCGGTTTCGAGCTCGTCGGGGCCGAGGCGGAACGCATCGACGACGAGGTCGAGTGTCGCCTCCACGGCCAAGGTCCGACGCACTCGCACGATCTGGTCGTCGCGAACCCAGAACAGCATGAACGGGAAGCTGGGAGGGGGTGGGGCCGTTGTGGTCGGAACTGCCGTCGTGGTCGGCCCGGGAATGGTCGTCGTGGTCGAGGTCGTCGACGTGCTCGACTCCGTCGTCGTGGTCGAGGTCGTCGGCTCGGGAGCTGGTTCGAACGCGACCCGCCCACGCAATGGACGGTCCGTGGCGTCCTGCGGCACGCCGCAGGCGCCGAGCAGGCAGAGGGCAAGGACACCGACGATGATCGAGCGGGCCATCGGGATGCGGTTCATGCGTCGTGCTCGGGCAGATCGAGGGTGAAGCGGGCGCCACCATCGGGGCTCTCCCCCACCGACACGCTCCCGCTCATCAGTCGCATGTGCTCGGTGACGAGTGCGAGGCCGAGGCCCGCGCCAGGAAGGTGGCGGCCGTTCGCCCCGCGGATGAACGGCTCGAAGATGTGCTGGCGCTCGGCCGCCGTCACCCCCGGCCCGGCGTCATCGACGTGGATGGCGACACGACCGCCGACCAGCTCGGCGCGCACCGCCGTCGCCCCCAGCCCGTGCGCGTTTGCGTTCTCGATGAGGTTCAGCATGACGTGCTCGAAGCGGCGGGCATCAACGAGCACCACGGCTCTTGCCGACTGCGGCGTCACCTCGCGAGG
>JAYTFI010000279.1:0-12977 GCA_043734485.1 Acidimicrobiales bacterium
GCGTCGTCCATGGCGTCGACTCGCCGAACCGGGTCCCAGCACGTCTGCGCCACCGGGCGGAACACATCAGCGCCGCGCATGATGCGGGCCTGTCCGTCGTCGGCGACATGGAGCGACGGCCACCGAGCATCACCGGTGGCCGCGGCGAGGTCGGCGAGCCCGGCCGGGAAGAAATGGGTGTGGACGTCAACCGTCAGCGGCTTCCCGATGTCCCCCACAGCCATGTCCATAGAACACCAGAGATGTGACCTGCTTCACAACTCCGATGTCCGCTCACCGGAACACCCGGTTGTCGACGATCACCCAGGCCCGCACGCTCACGCCGTGGGGGAACCGCAACGACCGCTGGAAGGCATCCGGCTCTTGGACCTTACCCGGGTGATGTCGGGTCCGTTCGCGTCGGCCATGCTCTCGGATCTCGGGGCCGAGGTGACCAAGGTCGAGTCGAGCGGTGGCGGTGACATCCTCCGCCACATCGGCGGCCACAGCCGCGGTGGATCGAACGCCATCTTCCTCTCGCTCAACCGGGGGAAGCGCTCGCTCAGCCTCGACTTCCGGTCGCCGGGGGCCACGGCCGCGCTCGCCGACATGGCGGCCGAAGCCGACGTGTTCCTCGAGAACTTCCGGCCCGGTGTTTGCGACGCGATGGGCCTCGGCCACGAGGTCCTTCGAGCCCGCAACCCACGTCTCATCTATGTGTCCATCAGTGGCTTCGGCCCCGACAGCCCGGCCCGCGACGAGCCCGCCTACGACACGATCATCCAGGGCCGCACGGGTATCGTGGCCCGCCAGAAGCGCGGAGAACGCGGCGAACCCGACCTCGTGCGCTCCTACGTCGCCGACAAGGCGGCCGGGTTCTTCGCCACCCAGGCCGTGCTTGCTGCGCTGTACGCCCGCGAGCGCACCGGCGACGGCGGCTACGTCTCCGTCCCGATGTTCGACGCCGCGCTCTACTACGCCTGGTCCGATGGGATGACGGACCAGACCTACCTCGGCGACGACGTCCGGCCGGGCACCCTCTTCCCGCTCTCACAGACGCTGACGCAGAGCAGCGACGGGTTCCTCACCCATCTCGCACTTAGCGATCGCGAACGGGCCGGCGTGGCGCGCGCCGTCGGACGAGCCGACCTCAACGAGGACCCCCGCTTCGCCACTGCGGGGTCGTGGAGCCGTCCAGAGAACCTGTCGGTCTGGGCGACTGCGGTGCGCGATGGGTTCGCGGTGATGACGACCGAGGAGGCGATCCTGCGGTTGCGGGCCGAGGACGTGCCCTGCTCGCCCGTGTCCGAGGCGTGCGACGTGCTGGCCGACGAGCACGTTCGCGGGGCCGACGTGTTCGACGTGTGGACCGACGAACGCGCCGGCGAAGTCCGCCAGCCCCGCCTCCCGGTCCGCTTCGACAACGTGGCCATACCCGTTGGCCACACCGTTCCGGCACGGGGCGACCATAGTGTCGAAGTACTGCGCGCATACGGATTTGACGACGCCCGCATCGCTGCCTTGATCGTCGCCGGCAGCGTTGAACAGTCGTCGCTACAGCAGCCTCTCGTCGGATGACCCGCACCCCGCCACCAAGCCCAAAAGGGAGCACCTCGTGTTCGATCTCGATCTGAGCGATGACCGTATGGCCGTCGCCGATCTCGCCCGCAACCTCGGCCTCGACTTGCTGTCGCCGGCGGCCAAGGACGCGGAACGCCAACGAGCGGTCCCCGCCGCAGTCACCCGGACGCTGCACGAGACCGGCCTCACGACCCTCATCGACGAGGCCCATGGCGGCGGTGGCCTCCCGGACATCTGCACACATATGATCGCGGTCGAGGCGCTCGCGTACGGGGACCCGGCGCTCACCATGGCGGCCATGTGGTCCGGCGCGGCGGCCATCCTCATCGGCCGGTGCGGCACCGCGGCGCAGGCCGCTGAATGGCTGCCGGCGCTCGCGAGCGACGCCGACCGGCACAGCGCCGTTGCCCTGTATGAGGGCTTCGGGCGTGCCCCGAGCGAGTCGGCCACCACGATTGGACACAACTCCGACGGCACGTGGCGAGTCGTCGGTCGCAAGCTGGCCGTGCCATTCGCGGACGTCGCCCAGCCGCTCGTGGTCGTCGGCATCGATCCCGCGAACGGACAGCTGCGCGCCGCCATCGTGAGCGGTTCGGCAGCGACGATCACCGCCGACGACGAGGGCCTCGCGCTGGCCGCGATTCCCACGTTCAGCGTGGCGTTGGACACGAATGTCGGCGGCACGCAGCTCATCGGCGGCCCGGACGCCGATCCTGCGGCGCTGGAGCTCGCCGTCGGCTGGGTACGCCTCATGGTGGCCGCGGCCCAATGCGGCACTGCACAGCGCGCCACGGACTACGCCTCGAAGTACGCGACCGAGCGGATCGCGTTCGGCAAGCCCATCGCCGCGTTCCAGGGCGTGTCGTTCATGCTCGCCGATTCGGCGCTGCGGATCGGCGCCGCCCGCCTCGAGATGCTCGACGCCGCAGCCCATCTCGACGCCGGCCTCGCCGGTTCGGAGGGGGTCGTCACGAGGGCCGTCAACTACGCCGGCACCGTGGCCACGACCGCTACCCGCGACGCCATCCAGGTGCTCGGTGGCCACGGTTTCATCACCGACCATCCTGTCGAGATCTGGTATCGCAGCTCGGCCGCGCTCTCGGTCCTCGACATCGATCCGCTTCTCTCGAACTTCGAGCCCTCGCTGTGACCGCATCCCGCACACCCATCCGCGAACCGAAACCGGTGACCCCATGACGCTCCTCGAGACCCCACCGATTGTTGCTCCCACAGCGAGCGCGAACCTCTTCGAGCTCAGCCCCGAACTGCGCGACTACGGCCGCGCCCTGCGCGACTGGTCGGTCGAGCACGTCCGGCCACACGCCCGGTGGGCCGACGAGCACCATGCGCCCCCGGCGAACTGGCAGGAGATCCTCGACTCATGCCCGGTCGCCATCGGCCGCCGCGACAAGCACGTGAAGCCGCTGCCGAACTTCTCGGAGGGCAAATGGGTTCGCGACCTGGTCATCACGGAGTCGCTCACGTACGGCGACCTCTGGGTCAACGACGTGCAGGGCTCCGGCATCGGCCATCTCACCGTGCGGCTCATGGGTACCGAGGCACAGATCGAGCGCTGGTACCGCCCGATCGTGCGCAGCGGCGGGCAGGCCGCCTTCGCCCTCACCGAGCCGAGCTTCGGCTCCGATACCTCGATGGTGTCGACCACGGCGACGCGCGACGGCGACACCTGGGTGCTGAACGGCACGAAGATGTACTGCTCGGGCGGTGCCACGGGCGACTACACGGTCGTGTTCGCGTCGGTCGACAAGGGCCTCGGCCCGAGCGGCATCAAGGCGTTCATAGTGGAGTCGGGGACGCCCGGGTTCATCATCGCCAAGGCCAACGAGGACAAGCTCGGCATCCGTTCGTGGCAGACGAGCGAGCTGCTCTTCGACGAGTGCGCGATCCCGCTAGAGAACATGCTCGGCTGGACCGGCGACGACGGCGGAGCATCCGAAGGCTCCGGTGGAAAGGGCGCACAGCCGAAGACGCAGAGCGGCCGCGGCGGCGCACTGGGCGCGCTGGCCCAGAACAAGCCGAACATCTCGGCCATGGGGCTCGGCATCGCGCAGGCCTCGATCGACGTCACCGTCGACCGGCTCCGACCGCAGCGCGGACAGTTCACGGCGGCCCGCTGGGCGAAGATCGAGAACGAGATCGACCAGATGAACGACGCACTGCACCGCGTGCGCCGGGTCAACTGGGGGGCGCAGTCGCTGCAGGACAAGGCGATGCACAACAAGACCGAGGCGTCGGTGTCCAAGGCCTACGGCCCGCCGACGTTCGAGCGGGTCATCCGCCGGTGCATGCAGCTTCTGGGACCTGAGGGCACCAGCAAGGAACTGCTTTTGGAGAAGTGGTACCGCGATGCGAAGATCCTCGACATCTTCGAGGGTTCCGCCCAAGTGCAGCGCATCATCATCGGCCGTACCCTTATGGGAGCAGATTCGGGGAGGGCATGACGATGACAAGCACGCAGACGTGGGAGGGCATCGACCCCGGCCGGGCCACGGGTGTGACGGGGACCACCGAGAGCCGCTTCATGATCGACGACCGCGACACACCGCGTTTCCGCGTCCACCGCTCGACCATGATCGACCAAGAGGTGCTCGACGAGGAGCGCCGCAAGATCTTCGACCGGAGCTGGCTGTTCGTCGGCCACGAGACGGAGATCGAGAACCCGCACGACTTCCGCACCCGCAACGTCGGCGGCCGACCGATCATCTTCCAGCGGACCACCGATGGCGAGGTGAAGGTCTTCGTGAACTCGTGCCCGCACCGCGGCATGCAGATCGAGACGCGCGGCGAAGGCCATGGCCGCTTCCTCAAGTGCTTTTACCACGGATGGTCGTTCAACACCTCTGGCGACCTCGTCGCACTGCCGGGCGAGGAGGCGTACGGCGAGAACTTCGACCGGCACAACCTCTGCCTCGTGCAGCCGGCCAAGGTCGAGTCGTACCGCGGGTTCGTGTTCCTCAGCTGGACGAGCGACATCCCCGATCTCGTCACCTACCTGGCCGGCGCAACCGACATCATCGACCTGTTCGCGGACCAGTCCGAAGTCGGCATGCGCGTCATCGGCGGCTCGCACCTCTATGCCGCGAAGGCGAACTGGAAGCTCCTCAGCGAGAACAGCTACGACGGCTACCACGCGTTCACCACGCACCACCGCTACCTCGCCATGCTCAAGGAATCCGGCAAGGACCTGAGCCTCGTGTTCAAAGCCGGCTCGGCCGCCAACACGGGCTACGACCTCGGCAACGGCCATGCCGTGATCGGCGG
The DNA here is from genome assembly GCA_043734485.1 of Acidimicrobiales bacterium. Lineage (GTDB taxonomy): Bacteria > Actinomycetota > Acidimicrobiia > Acidimicrobiales > JANYDT01 > JAYUDQ01. The sequence goes on from JAYTFI010000279.1 coordinate 4,843, forward strand.
CGCCGACGCCACCGGTGGGCGCAACACCGGCCTGGGGCGGGACCTTTCGGGCGACGCGCTCGTGAAGCAGCTGGCTCGCCGCAACCGCTTCGCCGAGCTCTACGGCGCGGACTGGACGAACCGCATGTTCTCCGGCCGCAACGTCGTGATCTTCCCGAACCTCGCCATCGTCGACCTCATCATGGGAATCACTCTGCGCACGTACTATCCCGTCGCGCCGGGCTACATGGAGGTCACGGCTTGGAGCCTCCAGCCGAAGGACGACGACCCCGACCTGCGCCGTATGCGCCAGGAGAACTTCCTTACGTTCTGGGGCCCGGCCGGCCTCGCCACCCCCGACGACGTAGAGGCTCTCGAACGGTGCCAGCGTGGGTTCGTAGCTGCGGACGTCGCACCGTGGAACGACATCTCCCGAGGCATGGCGAGCGACCGCAAGATCTTCACCGACGAGCTCCAGATGCGCACCTTCTGGCGGGAGTGGGACCGGCGGATGACTGGCACCGTGCATCCCGCCGAGGTCGTGCCCATCGGGCGTCGCGGGCGTGTCGGCCTGCCCGGTCAGGTCTCGGAGACGGTTTGATGGCGAAGGCACCGCGGATACCGGCCGCGGCCCGTGGAGTCGCCGAGACCGCTGAGGGTGTGGCCGAGCCCATCGAGTGGGGCGATGCCGCGCTCGTCCACGACGTCAGCCAGTTCCTCTACTACGAGTCCGAGCTGCTCGACGCGTGGCGCCTCGACGCGTGGTTCTCCCTGTTCACTCCGGACTGCATCTACCTCGTGCCCTCCACCGACCGTCCGGACGGCGACCCCGAGACCGATCTGTTCTTCGTCCGCGACGACTGGTTCCTGCTCTCGCAGCGCGTGTCGGCGATCATGGACGGCACGGCGTGGACCGAGTCGCCCCGCTCCATCACGAAGCGGATCATCAGCAACGTGCGCGCGCAGACGATCGAAGGGGAGGGCGGCGCGGAGGAGATCGCGGTGAAGTTCAACTTCGTCGTCTACCGCTCGGCGATGGCCAACCTCGACGTCTACCCGGGTGAGTGCCGGTTGACGCTGGTGCGCGGCGGGCATGCCGGCTTCGAGATCCGGTTTCGGCGCTCAACACTCGCGCTTGCACAGCTGCGACCCCACGGGCGCGTCAGCGTCATCCTCTAACCCCGTTCAACCCCTTCGATCGCTACAGGAGCACGCACATATGGATCTCGGACTGCACGGCAAGCGCGCCGCCGTCGCCGCAGCATCGGCCGGACTCGGCTTGGCCACCGCCAGGGTATTGGCCGACGAAGGCGTCACCGTCGCCATCTGCGGCCGAGACGAGGCCCGCATAAACGCCGCGGCCAAAGCTATCGGCCCGAACGCCATTCCGTTCGTGGCCGACGTCTCGACCGCCGCGGGCGCCACCGCCTTCATCGAACAGGCGAAAGCCGCACTCGGCGGCACGATCGACATCCTCGTGGCCAACGGCGGCGGGCCGCCCACGGGGACGTTCGCGACCACTGAGCTCGATGCGTACACGAAGGCGTTCGAGAGCAACGCGCTGGCCACCATCGCCATGTGCAAGGCGGCCATCCCCGAGATGCAGGCGCAGGGCTGGGGCCGCGTCGTCGCCATCACGTCCGTTGTGGTCAAGCAACCAGCCCAGTACCTGATCCTCTCGAACACGGCACGGGCCGGCCTGCAGGCGTTCCTCAAGACGACCGCAATCGCCGTCGCCCCCGACGGCGTCACCGTCAACTCGGCCTTGCCCGGCAGCCATGCCACCGACCGGATCAAGCACCTCTATGGCGACACACCCGACCTGAGCGCCATCCCGGTGCGAGCACTGGGCCGGCCGGAGGACTTCGCCGCCGCCGTCGCGTTCCTCTGCAGCGACCAGGCCCGCTACATCACGGGAACGGCCCTTGCGATCGACGGCGGCACCTACAGCGGGCTTTGGTGACGAAACCACCGGAACCCCAGTCGCCAACTTTGGCGTCGAAAGCCGCTCACAACGGCTTTGGAGAACAAAGTTCGACGGAGCCGCGTCCGGCTGCGAGCGACATCGCCTCAGCCGTCGCCTACCTCGCCTCCGCGCAGTCCCGCATGCTGACCGGTCAGGTGGTCAGTGTGTCCGGCGGCTTCAACATGCCGCGCTGACGCCACGCTCGGCCGCCTCGACGGTGTTGCGGAACAGCATCGCGATCGTCGTCGGGCCCACCCCACCGATGCGAGGCGTGATGAAGCCGGCGACCTCCTCGCAGCGCTCGTCGACGTCGGGCAGCAGCCGCCGGCCCTCGTAGCGGACGCCGCCGCCGACGACCACGGCACCGGGCGCGATGTGCTCGGGTTGCAGGATGCCCGGAACACCGACCGCGGCGATCACGATGGAAGCACGGCGGGTGTATTCGGCCCAGTTCGGCACGCCGGTGTGCACGACCGTGACGGCCGCGTTTGCGGTCGGGCGCTTCTGTGACAGCAGCAGTGCCAGCGGTCGGCCGAGCGTCGTTCCGCGGCCGAGGATGACAACCTCGCGACCAGACACCGGCACGCCGTAATGCGCAAGAAGTGCCTCGATGCCGGCAGGCGTGCAGGGCACCGGCCCCGGCATGCCGAGCGCTAGCCTGCCCATGTTCAGCGGATGCAGGCCATCGACGTCCTTGTCGGGATGGATGGCCAGAAGGGCAGCATCGAAGTCGATCTGCGGGGGACTCGGATGCTGCACGAGCATCGCGTCGATGGTCGGGTCGGCGTTGAAGTCCTCAATCGCCGCGAGCAGGTCGGCCTGCGTCGCGTTGCCCGGCAGGTGGACGTGCCGAGACACGCACCCGATCGAGGCCGCCTTCTCCTGCTTCATGCGGATGTAACCCGCGCTGGCACCGTCATCGCCGACCAGGATCGTGCCGAGGCCCGGTGCGTGTCCTGCGTCGGTGAGTGCCCGGATGCGACCGGCGAGGTCCGCGAACACCGCCTCGGCCACGGGCGCTCCGGTCATCAGTGTGGCGGTCATGGGGTGGAGTCTTGCATCGGTGGTCATGGTGAGTGACGCTGGACCTCAGCCTCGACTGGAGTCGGATCAGCCCATCACGGCCCTCATCACGCGGAGGTAGTTCCCGCCGAGGATGGCGTCGACTTCGGCCGCGTCGAGCCCACGATGCCCGAGCAGCCCCGCCAGTTCGAGGAACTGCGGGTACGCATGGAGCACGGGCTTGTAGTTCGCATCCATGTCTGAACCGATGGCGACATGGCCGACGCCGACTAGGTCCACCAGGCGGCAGATCTCGTCGGCGTAGTCGTCCAGTGTCTGGCACACCACACCTGAAGGCCAAGCGCCGACGAGACCGCCACCGTCGGCGACCATCTGGGCATGCTCCGCCGTGAGCAGCCGGGGATGGTCGTGGCCCGGCGAAGCCAGGTGGCTGTGCGAGATCACGATCGGATGTCTCGAGACTTCGAGCGCGTCGGCCGTCGCGGCCATGCTGGCGTGCGCAAGGTCGACGATCATCCCGAGCCGGTTCATCTCGACCACGATGGCGCGTCCGACGTCGCTCAGACCGCCGTGCCGGGGATCGGAAGTCTGCGCGTCGCCCACGTCACCCTGCCGGTAGTGCACGAGCGTCACCGAACGCGCGCCGGCCGCATGAGCGCGGCCGAGGCGGGCAAGGTCGTGTTCGACGAAGTCGCCGCCCTCACATGTCAGCAGCATCCCGACGTCGCCACCGTCGTGCACGCGCTCGACATCGGACGCTCCCATCACGAGCTCGATGAGACCCCGCTCGGCGAGTGCGCCGATCGCTCGCAGCTGCCGGTCATGGTCGGCGAGGGCCTCGCCGGGTTCGAACTCGCGGACCGAGCCGAGCCCGCCGCCCGACACGAACCCGATCACGGCAAGGTCGGCGACCGTCGCGAAGCTCGACACGGTGATCTCACTCGAACGGATGTCGGCGATAGCGGCCACGGAGCGGTTGGCGCCAACCAGGCCGTCGGAGGTGGCAGCCGCGCCATCGAGCGCGAAACACGCGCCCGGATGGGCGTGGATGTCGATCCAGGGGCCGTGCGTACGGCTCGGGCGGCTGGTTGCGGACTGGTACCGAACGTCACTCATGGGCTCACGCTGCCACGTCCTCGGCAGGATCGGCGGCTTCACATGTCAGCATATGAAACTTCAAGCTGTTTCACCTTTCGCCCGAATGGGTATGCCCGGACTGGTCGATACCTCCCGTGGTGACGACCGTCAGGCAAGCAGGGCATTATGACCGACCTCCTTTTGACAGTTCTCCCCGAGAACAACCAGGCCTGCCTGGTCCGGTCCGCGATCCGCAGGTGGTCATCCGACGAGCACGTCCCCGAGTGGATCATCGACGACGCGCTGCTCGTGGCCAGCGAGCTGTTCAGTAACGCCGTGCGCGCCTCGGCCGGCAGCCGGATCGACATCTCAGTGCGGGCGAGTACCGATGCAGTCATAGTGGAGACATCGAACACCGGGCCGGGCTTCGACCCCACAGCAATTCCCGCCCCCTCATGCGACCGTCCTGGGGGTCGGGGCATCGCCATCAGCAAGGCCCTGGGGTCGCTTGTCGTCGAGCAGTCCGGTTCGCGGACGACGGTGCGCGTGGAGCTGCGAACGTCGGACCCGAAGGCAACGTGTGTCAGTTCTCGGTGAAACAGCAATTCTTGGTCCCGCGGAGGGTGAATCGCATCTCGGCCGGGTAGGGGGCCCACCATGCCATCCAAACGAGCCCAACCCGTCCCCACGAAGAAAAGCAAGCGACCGGCGCGGGCAGGAGCAGCAGGAGACGATGCTGCGACACCGGTCGGGATCGCGACCCACCGGGTGGGTACGCAGCTCACCACTGCGCAGGGACTGCGCGTCGATGACACCGATCACTCCCTGCGCACCGGTTCAGGACGTGGACCGACGCTGCTCGAGGACCATCACCTCCGCGAGAAGATCACCCACTTCGATCACGAACGCATCCCCGAACGCGTGGTGCATGCCCGGGGCGCGGCGGCCCACGGCCGATTCCGTGTCTACAACTCGTTGGGGAGGATCACGTCGGCGCAGTTCCTGAACGACCCGGGCATCGAGACCCCGGTGTTCGTTCGGTTCTCGACCGTGGCCGGATCCCGAGGCTCGGCGGACACCGTGCGCGACGCCCGCGGCTTCGCCGTCAAGTTCTACACAGCAGAAGGCAACTACGACCTCGTCGGCAACAACATCCCGGTGTTCTTCATTCAGGACGGCATCAAGTTCCCCGACTTCGTCCACGCGGTCAAGCCCGAACCCGACCGCGAGATTCCGCAGGCAGCTTCGGCACACGACACGTTCTGGGACTTCGTATCACTGCGTCCCGAGTCCACCCACATGCTCATGTGGGTGATGTCCGACCGTGCCATTCCGAGGTCGCTGCGCACGATGGAGGGTTTCGGAGTCCACACGTTCCGCCTCGTCGCAGCTGATGGATCGACGTCGCTCGTGAAGTTCCATTGGAAGCCGAAGCTCGGCGTTCACGGCCTGGTGTGGGAGGAGGCGCAGAAGCTGTGCGGCGTCGACGCCGATGCCCATCGCCGCGATCTCTGGAATGCCATTGCCGGCGGCGCGTTCCCGGAATGGGAGCTCGGCCTGCAGGTGATGCCCGACACGCCGGACCAGATGTTCGAAGGCATCGACCTGCTCGACCCGACCAAGCTCGTTCCTGAAGAGCTGTGCCCGGTGCAGCTCGTTGGTTCCATGGTCCTTGACCGCAACCCGACCAACTACTTCGCCGAGACCGAACAGGTGGCATTCCATCCCGGCCATCTGGTGCCCGGAATCGACCTCACCGACGACCCGTTGCTCCACGCTCGGCTCTTCTCCTATCTGGACACGCAGATCTCTCGGTTGGGCGGGCCGAACTTCGGGCAGCTGCCGGTCAATCGCCCCCACGTGCCCGTCGATGACAACCAGCGTGACGGCATGCATCAGTCGATGGTGCACGAAGGCGTCGCCGCGTATGCACCGAACAGTCTCGGTGGCGGGTGCCCGTTCGCGTCGCCCGAGGGCCCAGGCGTGTTCGTGCATCAACCCCGCCCAGTGGACGGTCGCAAGGCGCGCGTCCAACCGGTCAGCTTCGATGACCACTTCACCCAGGCGACGCTGTTCTGGAACAGCCTCTCGCCGGTCGAGCAGGAGCACGTTGTCGGTGCTTTCACGTTCGAGCTGTCCAAAGTCCAGTCCGACGAGGTCGTCGTGCGCACGCTGAGCAACCTCGGCCAAGTTGCGGTCGGACTACACGCGCAAGTTGCGCAGAACCTCGGGCGCAGCGCGCCTGTAGGCCGCGCACCCGTGCGCATCGCGCATGCACCTGATGGCCCGTCCTCGGCCGCGCTCTCCATGCTGACCACCCAACCCGGACCCGTCGACGGCCGTCAGGTGGCGATCCTGGTGGCCGAGTCGGCGGACCTGCGCGGGTGCGAAGCAGTGCGCCGGGCGATCGAGTTGGCCGGCGCTGTCGCAGTGCAGATCCCTTTGACCGGCGGTGCGATGAACCTGCTACCGACAACGGGGCCGGAGACCCGGGTACCGTTCATCTCCGCGCAATCGGTGCAATTCGATGCCATCGTCATTCCCGATGCCGAATATGGGGAAGATGCCGGGTTGGCCCTATTCGTCCAAGAGGCCTACCGGCACAGCAAGACCGTTGCCGCATGGGGTCCGGGAGGTGTGGCATTCATCGCCGCCATCGGCGTGCCTGCGACCGCACCCGGTGTTGTCATCGCCGAAAATGCCGTAGCCATTGCCACCAGCCTGGTGCCTGCGCTCGGCATGCATCGCCACTGGGGTCGATAGACCCCATTTGGGTCGTTTGACGCGAGTGTTCGCCGGGTACCGCCGGGAGCATGGAGCTCGTGGCGGTACCCGCGCCAACTACACACCTGCGCCTTTCCCGCTCGGCTGCGGGCAGTTCGCTTCCGGACGCGCAAGCACCCGACGTTGGCCGCGTCGTGGTCGTTGCTCCCCATCCCGACGACGAGACCCTCGGAGCCGGCGGCACGATCCATGATCTGACCCGGCTGGGTTTCTCGGTGACCGTCGTCGTGGTCACCGACGGCGCCGCGTCGCACGAGGACGTTCCGGACCTCGCTGCCATCCGTCGCGAGGAGGCGTGCCGGGCGTCGATCGCCTTGGGCGTGGCGGCGCCACCGCACTTTCTCGATTTCCCCGACGGCCAAGTGGCCAATGTGCGAGAAACGCTGGCTTCATCGCTTCGATCGCTGATCGAAGGCTGCGTGCTCGTGATCGGTCCCCGCTCGGGCGATGGACACCCTGACCACGAAGCGACGGCCGAGGCCGTAATCGAGGCCACAACCGGCATTCCCGAAGCGAGACGACCGGACTTGTGGCGGTATGCGATATGGGCATGGGAGTGGGACGGCATCGGGCCCGAAGACCTCGTCGGTGCCCGAGTATGGCCCGTCACAGCAGAAGGACGGCGACGGCGGACTGCGGCCATTGCGGCGTACAAATCACAGATCACCGATCTGCGGGGCGACGCGATCGTGGCGGCGGCCATGGTGGCCTCCGTCGAGCAGGCGGACGAGGTGTTCTGGTGCTGAGTCAGCAGCGACGCCACTTCAACTCGCTCTTCGAGGCCGACGCCGATCCATGGGGATATCGCACCCGGTTCACCGAACGACGACGCCACGCACTCGTGTTGGCCGTGCTCGACCGTCCGACGTACCCGCGGGCATTCGAGCCGGCCTGCGCCAACGGCGTGTTCACGAGCCTCCTGGCCGGGCGGTGTGGGACGCTGCTCGCATCGGACGCGTCTCCCGCGGCAGTGGCGCTTTCGAAGGCATCGACGGCAGGACAGCGCAACGTCACAGTGAAACGCCAGGAGCTACCGGATGAGTGGCCGGCGGGCTCGTTCGAGCTGATCGTGCTCATCGATTTCCTCTACTACCTGCCTGCGCCAGAGGTCGGGCGGCTCACATCGCTGGCATCGGGGTCGCTCACCGCGGATGGCACGCTCCTCGTCGCCCACTGGCAGGGCACGGCCGACGACTTCGTGACCCCGACCGCCGAGGTGCATCGGATCGTGCGCGCCAGGCTTGGCCGAGCGCCCGACAGCCGACTCGACGACCGCCATCACCTCGTCGACATGTGGGTGCGCCAA
>JAYTFI010000280.1:0-3988 GCA_043734485.1 Acidimicrobiales bacterium
GTCAGCATCGCGACGACGTCACCATCTGTGGCCGTGCGCCCCTCGTCGGCGAGCCGGGCGGCCAACGCATCGAGCACGGCGTGCCCTCGCCACGCCTCCCGCTCGCGCACGAGCCGGAGCGCGACCGCACACTCCCGAGTCTCGCCGACGCACTCGAACGGCTTCCACTCGGTCAGCCCCAGCAGCGCCTCGAACCCGGCGACCGGCGACGACCCGAACAGCTCCGCCCCCCAGATCCGCCGCAGCATCGGGCGGTCCAGCACGGTCGCCAGCGCCAGGTAGACGAACTGGCACTTCGGGCATTGACCGCACCAGCGGCTCACCCGCCGCGCCGGGTCGAGCCGGAAGGCGGCGTTACAGGACGAGAAGGAATCCAGGTAGCGCTCGCAGGTCGCCGCGAAACGCTGGGCGATGGACAGCTCGGACAAGGGACGCAGGAGCGAGAAGTAGGCGAGCTCCGGCGTGACACCGGCGACGAGCGACCGCAGCATCGTCTCGGCTTCTGCACTCTTCGACCACTGGTGGTTGATCTCGACGCCGCGGTAGGTCACGTTCCCCTCAGAGGCGGAGCGCTCGTTGGACATCACGACCGCGTCGTAGCCGTGCAGGACCGCGGCTGCGCAGACGGCGAGCGAAACGATTGCGGTAGCAGGTACGTGACCGTTGCGCGCACCGCGGGCGTTCAGGTCGCGCAGCTGCGGATCGAGAACCCGCCGCACCGCGAGGTCGGGCAGCTGAGCGTCGTCGATCACGTCTTGGATGACGGGGTAGCGGTTGACCGTGACGAGTGTCGGCGCAATCCCGGCCGCCCGCAATGCTTCGATCGACACGCACGAGTCTTTGCCGCCCCCGACCGGAACGAGCGGCCCGCGGTCGAGTGCGAGACCGGTCAGCGGTGCGCGCGATTCGGCGACCGAGTGGTACTCGTAGACGGGCCACAGCTCGGGCTCCAGCCCGTTGACGAAGCTGAACTCGCCGAGCCCCTTCGCCAGCAGCCGGCGCTGGAAGGCAATCTCCTCGATCGTCCATGTGCCGCACTCGATGTGCACGGTGGGCGGGGCCGCGAGCTTGTAGTAGCTGAGCCCGGCGGCCAGGAACAGCTGCGCGAGGAGCCGCTCGAACGCGTCGCGCCGGGATCCGGTCGGCGGTGTCGATGGGGGCGGGAACGCATACGTCTCGACGCAGGTGACGACCGTGGTGTCGGCGGCGTCCAGCGCGTAGGTGAACGTCGCGGTCGAGGTCGCGTCGTCGTACGCCGCGTCGACGTAGCGGAACGTTTCGATGGCATTCGGGTCGAAGGAGTCGGGCAGCACGGCGGGGGACGACCTTACCGGGACGGTGCCGGCTACCTGGGCCAAAGCCGACCCGCGGCGAGCAGCCGGGAATCTTGACGCTGCGCCGGCGCCTGCAACGGCCGTCAGCGCCGGGGGAACGCCCGCACGTTCGACACCGGGACAACTGCCGGTGCGGCCTTACCCGCCCGCCGTCGTTCCCACAGCCACATGCTGAGCGTGTCGGCCGGCACCGGCTTGCTGAGGTAGTACCCCTGCCCGATGTCGACGCCCAACTCGCTCAGCCGATCCCACGTGCGCTGGTCCTCGACACCCTCGGCCACAGTACGAAGACCGAGCCGCCCGGCCAGTTCGATGACGGCCCGCACGATGGCCGAGCTCACGTCGTCTTCAGCGACGTTCGTGACGAACGACTTGTCGATCTTCACCTCGTCGCAGATGAGCCGGGCGAGGTACGAGAGCGAGGAGTAGCCGGTGCCGAAGTCGTCGATCGAAAGCTGCACGCCGATGTCGTGCAACTGTCGGAGCGAACGCCGCGCGATCGGACCGTCCTGAACGAACTCGCCCTCGGTGATCTCGAGCGTCAGCCAGTCCGGCGACACCCCAGCCGTATCGAGTGCGTTCTGCACGCGAGTGGCGAGTCGGATCTCGCGCAGCGACCGGGCCGACAGGTTGACCGCGACGTGCAGCGCCAGACCCCGGTCGTGCCACGAGCGGCACTGCTGGAGCGCCTGCGCAAGGACCACATCGGTGAGCCCCTGCACCAGGCCAGCATGCTCGGCCAGCCCGATGAACTCGTCGGGCGCGATCGACCCGAGCGTCGGATGGACCCAGCGCACTAGCGCCTCGACGCCGACGATGTCGCCGGTGACCATGTCGCCCTTCGGCTGGTAGTGGACGCTCAGCTCGCCGTTGTCGATGGCCGAGCGCAGATCGCGCACGAGCGAGATCTGGCGGTTCGACGCTTCTTCCTGCGCTGGATCGAAGACCGAAACAGCGCCCTCGCGTTGCTCCTTGGCGATGTACATCGCAACATCGGCACGGCGCATCAACGTGATGTGGTCCCGGCCGTGATCGGGAAGCAACGCGATGCCGATGGCCGCGTCGGTGGTGACGGTGAGGTCGTCGATGGCGAACTCGACACGCACCGCCTCCTGCACCCGATCGGCGAGCGCCACCGCCTCCTCACGGGTGGTGATGCCTGGAATCAGCACCGCCAGTTCGTCGCCGCCGAGCCTGGCCACGGTGGCCTCAGCGGGGACGGCCTGCCGCACCCGCTGTGCAACGCCGACGATGAGCGCGTCTCCGGTGGTGTGGCCAAGGACGGCGTTCACCTCCTTGAAGCGGTTGAGGTCGAGTGACAGGACGGCAGCGGTCGTGGCCGTGGAATCGGCCGGAACGGAGCGGCTCAACGTGTCGAGGGCCAGGTTGAACGACGCCCGATTAGGTAGGCCGGTAAGCGCGTCGTGGGCCGCGACCCTGACCTTCTCGGCCTCCTCGCTACGCACTCGATCGGCGAGCCGGGCGGCGTGCAGGGCGGTGGCGGTCTGATCGGCCATGGTGGCGAAGAGGTCGCAGTCGTCAGGCGAAAACGTCGGCAGCTCAGCGAGACGGTTCCGAACGAGGAGCACGCCGAGCAGATCGCCGCCATGCACGAGCGGGGCGGCCACGAGGTCGCGCGACTGCACCATCGTCAGGTAGACCGAGGCCAGCGAATCGTTGGCCCGCTCGGGGCACACGATCGGGCGGCGCTCATCGACGACGCGCTCCCACAGCCAATCGCCGACCGACGGCACGGCGACGCTTAGCCCGTCCCCGCCGAGCGACTCATGGGTCGACACGCTGGAGTCAACGGCGAACAGCAGGATCTCCGAGCGTTCGGTGCGCATCACCCGGCGTGTCCGCTCGAGCACCGAGCTGACAACCTGGGGAAGGTCCGTGGAGCGGGAGAGCCCGGCCGTGAACTCCTGCAATAATCGTAGGCGCGCATACTTCCCCTGGAGCTGCACGTAGGCGTGGTAGGCAAGCAGCGGAACGGCACAGAAGAGGGCAACCAGGCCCATAGCCAACCGGCTCTGCGTCGCGACCATCACGGCGACAAGGGCCGCAGACGTGACCGACACGCAGGCGCCCAGCGAGAGCGCGAGCGAGCTCGTGGCCTGGCGGCGCTCGATCCAACCACCGCTGGCCTGCACGACACCGATGACGAGGACGTTGCGCACCAGCCGGACACCCAGCACGACGACGAGTGCCGTGAGCCATGTAGACGTGTGCAGGATCAGGGCGTCATCCACCAATGCACGGAACAGCGCAAGGGAGGCGGCGACCTCGAACACGTTCAGCGCGAGCCCGAATGCAAAGCGCCCGAGCGGCTGGCGGCGCTGCAGCAGCCGTACGGCCACGTTCCCGGCCGCGCACGCCGCAACGGCGTGCGTGGGTCGGGTACTGAACATGGCAAAGACCAGGGGAACTTCGAGCGCCGAGAACACGTGGATCGTGCCGGCGATCTGCTCGGTGATCGTAAGGCGGGCGGCGAGGAGGAATCCGACGGCAATGAGCCAGATCGGCACATGCAACTCGGTGACCGGTGCCCGGAGATCGGCCAGCGAGACGATCAGCAGGCCGGTGGCCACGAGCGCAATGCCGATGACGCACGCGGCAAAGATGGCATTCTCCTGCGCGCGCTGCGGCAACGG
>JAYTFI010000281.1:0-4113 GCA_043734485.1 Acidimicrobiales bacterium
GCTACCTCGACTGGATCCCGGGCGAGATCCCGCCGTCAACGATGCCGCACTGGCACTACCTGCACATCAGCCGTGACGTGCTGCCGGCACTGCGCGAGGCGGGCGTGACGGAGGCGCAGATAGACACGATGCTGGTGGACACACCAAAACAGCTGCTAGAGCCGTGTAAGCCGTATTGAGGCGAAAAGTACTGAGAGGTAGGTGGGGACACACCAAAGAACGATCTATCGACCGGATTCGTTGGCGTAACCGAACTGAGTACCAGCCGTGGCAGGCCCAGCGGTTTGTGCCAATGAGCAAGTGGGGCTAGTCGAACTATGGACCGACCGAGCCACAGCGTCTACGTCTTGTTGGTCGGAAGTGGCCGAAAGACACCCTTGAATGTCGCTCGGCAGCACTCGATCCTACGAAGATGCCCGACGAACCAAGGCTGATGACCCCGCAATAGAGGCCGACCTTGCCGATGGTCAGCTCAACAACGGCCAGCGGGCAGAGAAGTGGCTCACCCGGGCCGGGGCTGGTCGTCCTTCAGGCTCGGGGAGTTCGAACAAGCACGAGAAGGCCCGACGGGCCAGCCCTACCCCGCTGATCGTCAGCAAAGTTTGCGCGGGAGCTCCGACCCGTCGCGGACCTCGCGCCTCGCCCACGATCGAACACTCACAGCGCGACTCAGCCCACTCCGAACCGCAATCGTGTCCGGAGAAGCACCCACATATCGCCGGGAGCCTGTGGGTTGAGGAGCTCGATCTGGGTGTCGTTATCGGGTGTTCTGAACTTCCGTCGGTCTTGGTTGGCGATCCGGCATTCGATGCGGGCGAGTGCCAAACTGGGAGGGATGGGATCGGATGAGGCGAAGTATCGGCGCGCCGAACGACGATTGTGGGACTCGGTCGGGTTGGAACCGTCCGAACAGCGGCTCCACCTGCAGAACCTGGACGTCACGGTGCGGGTCCAGGAGATCGGCGAGGGACCTCCGGTCGTCCTGATTCACGGAGCTTCGGTGGCCGGCACCAGCTGGGCCAACCTGGTTCAGGGCCTCAGCGGGTTCCGGTGCATCATGCTCGACCGACCCGGTTGCGGTTTGAGCGATCCCATGCCGGGCGATGCAGGCAAGGCCGACATCGAAGCGGTGAAGCGGGCAGGGGACCTGTTGATTCCCGATCTACTCGATGCCCTTGGCTTGCCCAGTGCCGCTGTGTTGGGCACTTCCTTCGGTGGGTTCTTCGCGATCCGGGCCGCTGCCACCGCGCCTGAGCGCATCGGCCGGGTGGTGTTGTACAGCTGGTCGATGGGCATTCCGATGGACCACACCCCACTGGTCATGCGGTTCGCTGGCATTCCAGGCATCGGTCAGATGACGGCGCGAATGCCTATCAGCCGGGCGGGGGCAAAGCTCATGCTTCGCCAAATCGGGTTGAAGGGTGCCGTTGACTCGGGCAAGTTCAATGCCGAGATGCTCGACTGGTTCGTGGCGTTGTTGCGGTTCACGCCGACGTTGCTGAACGAGATCCGCTCGACGCCCAAGGTGATCACACCGGTCAAGGGTCTCAACGAGGCGATGTTGTTCACTGACGACCTTCTGGCCCGTGTCGCGAGCCCGACGTATTGCTTCTGGGGCGAGGACGATCCGAATGGCGGTGCCGAGACTGCGAAGCAGTTCGTGGCTCGGCTACCGAATTGCACCCTCGAACTGGTGCCTCATGCCGGCCATGCACCCTGGATCGACGAGCCAGATCGGGCGACCGCTTCGACACGGACGTTTCTGAACGGTTGACGTTGGTCGCTGGCAGACGGAGCGACACGTGACCAGCTGATGTCCGCTCGATACCGCCCTTCAAGAAGTCGCCCGAACCCAGGATCGCCCGACTTCGGCCCGAGTAGCACCATCAGGGCGCGTGGCCGTACCGCTACGACTTGCGCTCGGTAGGCTCGTGCGTGGCTCACGAGGCCGAGCTCTCGTGGCAGGCCATGGTGCTGAGCGACCTCCAAAGCGACCGCTTCAGGGTTGCCGTCCCAGTCCCATCCCACACCGGCCAGTTCGTCATCGACGGTTGGTGCGCGACCGTCCGCCTCGCCGGAAGTCACCAGCCGCAGCGGTGGCTCGATATCGTGCAAGTGGGTCGCTGTTCCATGAGGCAACCCGGCACATCGAACGTCCACCGTTTCTCGACACACGAACCGACCCATGGTCCGTTGGTGACCGGGTCGCTTGGGGCGACGTCCAAGTTGCCGATCTGGAGCGAGACACGAAACACCTCGACCGACTGCTCACGTGCCGAAAACCGGTCACGGGAACGAGCCAGCTGATTCACGGCGACCTGACCGGCAACGTGCTCTTCGACGCAGTGCAGCCCCCAGCGATCATCGACATGTCCCCGTACTGGCGTCCTCCCGAGTTCGCGACGGCCATCGTCGTAGCAGACGCACTTGTTTGGGAGGGTGCAGGCGACGAACTCATCGACAACGCGTCGGACACGAACGACTTCACGCAGTACCTCCTTCGAGCTCTGATCTACCGCATCGTCACCGACCGACTGGCCCGCCCAACCGAGTCACCCAGACCACACGCCGGCGATCCATACCGCCGAGCAGTGGAACTCGCCTGCCGCTGAACGTTCGACCCCGGCTCGTTAACGGACCCGTAAGAAAACTACTTGCACGACCTGTACGCGTCTGGCCCGATGGATGGCACCTTCTCGGCCTTCGGCCGCCCAAGTAGTTTTCTTCCGGTCCCCTAACGGCCAAGTCGCATCGATTGTCTCCGGCAGAGCCCTGAAGTATCCTTACACTGACCGACTTGTAAGGAGGCCCCGTGGAGATCGCTGCGAAGCTCAGTTCGAAGGGACAGTTGACCATCCCCAAGGCAGTTCGTGACGCCCTTGGCCTCGCCGAGGGCGACGACGTCGTGTTCCGGGTGGAAGGCAAACGCGCCGTTCTCGCGCGTACACCCGACTTCTTGTCGCTCGCCGGGACTATTGCCGTCCCAGCCAGCCGTCGCAACGTCGCATGGGATGACGTGCTGCGGCGCACCCGGGCCACTAGAGCGGCGGATCGCCATTGAGCGCGTTTATCGACACGAACGTACTGGTTCGACACCTGACCGGTGACCCCGCCGACATTGCAGCGCGAGCGACCGCCTTTCTCGCCAACGCCGACCTCCTCCTCCTCGTCGATCTGATCGTGGCGGAGACGATCTACGTTCTGGAGTCCTTCTACAAGGCGTCTCGTGGGGAGATCGCCGATGCGATCCGCTCGCTCGTCGCGATGGACACGGTCGTGACCATCGACCCGGCGCTGCTCCTACGTGCGGTCGAGGTCTACGACGTCGAACGGATCGACTTCGCCGAGGCCTACCTCGTTGCGCAAGCCGAGAGCACCGGTGTTCTTTCGATCGCCTCGTTCGACAAATCCATCGATCGAGTCAAGACCGTCGAACGTATCGAACCGCCTCTACTTCCCGAACACGGTGGTCCGCCCACCGCATAGCGGCCCTTACGAGCAGGCTCACCGGTGGGTCGAGAAGCCCGAAGATGTAGCTGGAGCCCCCCGATCGTCAGCAAAGTTTGCGCGGGAGTTTCCGACCCGTCACTCACCTCGCCACCTCCCCACCTCCCCACCTCCCCACCTCGCCGACGATCGGCGCGCGATTACGCGCCGAGAGCACCCGCATATCGCCGTATGCGCGCCGACCGTCGTGGTCAGCTACCGGCCAGCCGGTGGGCGGTCGACACTGATGTCCCGCAAACGCGACTTGGTGACGCGGGGCGACTGCGATTTCGATCGGGTGCGGCTCCCGTGGAGTGACGTGGCCGTGGCCGTTGACCGAGAGTTCCCCGGTCGGTACCGGGCGAGCGCGGCGGATCGGCACGAGCCGATCAGCGTC
This sequence comes from Acidimicrobiales bacterium, assembly GCA_043734485.1. Taxonomy (GTDB): domain Bacteria; phylum Actinomycetota; class Acidimicrobiia; order Acidimicrobiales; family JANYDT01; genus JAYUDQ01. The sequence continues at coordinate 3,884 of JAYTFI010000281.1, forward strand.
GATGTCACCGAAAGTAGGCGAACGGTGTTGGCGTGTCGTCTTTCGCCACGGGACGTGGCGGAGTTCGACCATTCGATGTCCCGATCTGCCGCGCTCCGGATCAACGACACAAGCAACGAGGCGTCTACGGAAACGTTCCCGTTCGCATATCCCAAAGGCACCTCGGCCTGGTCGTGGCGGATGCCGGGCGAGCGCGGCGGATCGGGACACCAGACGACCATCCGCGTGCG
>JAYTFI010000282.1:0-2827 GCA_043734485.1 Acidimicrobiales bacterium
GCGCTGACCGGCTCGCTCGAGGGCGGCGGCGACGAGCCGAGCGCGTTCTTGCTGCACGAGATGATCCGCGCGCTGACTATCGGCCGATTGCTTCGCACCTTCGGACACCCCCGCATCGAAGCCCTGACGGTAGGCCGCCGCGGTGGCGGCGCGTACGGCAGGAAGCGGTTCGCCAAGGTCGCGATCGAACGAGACGATCAACGGCGCTCCACCGGTCGAGCCCGAGTCGCCCCGCAGGACACGTCCCCGCAGGGTCGGCGTCGAGCGAACGGCCGCAGTCTCAGACGACGAACTCATCGCCACCTCGCGAGAGGACGAGCTGCCCGGACTCTTCGAGCGCCCGGATGATACGTACGACACCGGCCTGCGCCTCTTCGACCGACTTCATCCGGACAGGGCCGAGCATGTCGATCTCCTCGAGGAGGTTGAGCCCGGCCCGCTCCGACATGTTCTTCGTGATCTTGTCCCGCACCTCCGGCTGAACGCCCTTCAGCGCCATCGCCAGATCCTTGGAGTCCACGCCGCGAAGCACCAGCTGGATGGTGCGGTCGTCGAGGCTGACGATGTCCCGGAATACGAACATCCGGTTGCGAACCTCCTCGGCGAGGTCGGGATCGGTCGTCGCCAGACCGTCGAGGATCAGCTTCTCTGTGGTGCGATCGGCCTGGTTCAAGATGTCTACGAGTGCTTGGACACCACCCGCGGTCGAAAGCGCGTTGGCCTGGAGGACGGACTTGAGTTGGCGCTCGAGCTGCCGGTGAACCTCCTCGACCGCCTCGGGCGGCGTGCTCTCCATCACGGCCAAGCGATGGGCGATGTCACGCTGGCGGTCCTCGTCGAGCCCGCTGATCACGAGCGCGGCGAACTCCGGGCGCATGTGCGCGAGGACCAGCGCGATGATCTGCGGGTGCTCCGCCGAAAGGAAGCCGAGCACCTGGAGGGGATCGGCCCGGCGCAGGAACTGGAATGGCGCACTCACCGGTGTGGACGACGAGCTCAGGATCGCGTTCGCGCGCTCTTTGCCGACGCTTGCCTCCAGCATTGAACGGGCCTTGCCGAGTCCGCCCGATGTGGCCTTGACCGTGGCCGCCATACGCTCGTTGAACTCGTCGACGGTGGTGAGGACCGCCTGGTCCTCGACGCTCGTCAGCCGGGCGATCTCGAATGAGATCTCCGACAGCTCGTTGTCGCTCATCTGCCGCATGACCTGCGCCGACTGCTCGCGGTTCATCTGCAGCAGCACGAGCGCCGCCTTCTGTGCCCCCGATAGGGTCCCGGTGGCCATCAGGCGCGCCTGTCCCCGAGCCAGTCACGGAGGGTCTCGGCGACCTCATCCGGTTGGCCGGCGATCATCGACATCAGATCGCTGTCCTGTTGCTCGGCTCCGAAGCGTTGACTCTGCCCAGCGCCGGAAAGCAGCGTACCGGCTGCCGCGTCTAGCGCTGCGGGCCGCCGGCGTTCGAGTGCCACAGGATCCCCGACCAGCCCGTCCACGGCCATGGGGAGGCGCCGAACGGTCGACTTCTTGGCACCGCGGTAACCGAGCAGAACGGTGATGAGGGCAAGGAGCGCAAGTGCGCCGCCACGGATCATCTCGAACATCTGCGTCTTGGCTGCGACTGTCTCCACCCGGGACAGCTCGGCGGTGGCGAGCCTTGCGTTGGTCCGGTCGAACGGCAGTGTGCCGATCTGCAAGGTGTCGCCCCGCTTGGTGTCCAAGCCGGCGGCGGCCGCGACCAGCGAACGCAGTGCGGTGACCTTGACCTTGGAGCGCTGGTCGACCAGCACCGCGATCGACAAACGGGTGACGGACCCGGGAGCATTGTCCAGCTTCTCGGTTACCTTGCCCACTGCGTAGTCGCGTTGCGCGTCGCTCTTCTTGTAGTCATTGCCGGCTCCAGCGATAGTGGTCGGCGTCACCGTGCCGACCACGTTCGGCGCAGCCGATGCCGCGGCCGGCCCGATGAAGGCTTCGCTGGAGAGCCGCTCGCTGGTGGCGACCGGCTTGCCGTTGTTGTCGTTGAACGACTCGGTGACGACGGATCGGGTGTCGTAGTTCAGGTCGGCCCGCACCCGCACGGAGGCATGACCCACGCCGGTGACCTGTTCGACCATGTCGAGGATCGAGGCCGACAGGGCGTCCTCGTACGACCTCGTCTGGTCGGCCCGCGCGTCCCCGGAATCGATGCCGTTCTGTCCCGGGCTCGACAGCACCCGTCCGGACGAGTCGGCCACGGTGACGTCGTCGGGCGAGAGGCCTTCGACGCTCGATGCGACGAGATGCACGACCGCACGTACCTGGCCCGAGGTGAGGCGATTACCGCTCCGGCTGATGAGCAGCACCGACGCGGTGGGCTTGCGGGCGTCGTCCGTGAAGAGGTCTTCCTTGGGCACGACCACGTGGACGCTCGCCGCGTCGACGCCGTTGATCGAGCGGACCGTCTTCGCCAGCTCGCCCTCGAGGGCACGCTGATAGTCGAGGCGCTGGCGGAACTCGGAAGCGGTGATGCCCTGCTTGTCCAGCAGCGAGTAGCCGGGATTGCCGTCAGCCGGCAGATTCTTCGCGCTCAGGTCCATGCGGGTCTGGTAGACGGCGGCCTTCGGCACCTCGATCGCCGCGCCGCCCGCGGCGAGACGGTACGAGATGCCCTGCGCGCTCAGCTCCTGCGTCACCGACGCGGCCTGATCGCTGGGCAGACTGCCGTAGAGCGTGGCCCATTCGGTGGCCGACGAGGCCTTCGTGAGCAGGAGTGCACCGGCGGCGACGGCGACGGCGGCAAGGACGAGCGCCATCTTCTGCCCCACAGTGAAGGCACTGAACGTCGTC
>JAYTFI010000283.1:0-3542 GCA_043734485.1 Acidimicrobiales bacterium
TCGTCGTCGGTCATCGGATGTCGGTTCTGGTTCGCACGATGTAGTCCGACTCGGTGACCCGGTCCGTGGCCTGCCAGACGTCGACGGTCATCAGGGCCATCAGGGCCGTGGTCTGGCGCAGCTCGTGGGCGATCATGTCGCCGTACTCTGCGGGGATCGGTTCTCCCAGCGATCGTCCAACCAGCCCATGTCGCCGGTGAGCCGCACCAGAGCGCCAGCAGTGTCGGGACGTTGGCGAGGGAGATGGCCTTTTGCGCCAGCGTTCGTGTTCCGGTGATGTCACGTTTCGCCCCCGAGTCGCGCACCGAATACCGGTCCGCGAAATTCCACACTAGTGTGGAGTCGACCCGTAGGGAGAATCTGCGGCGATGACCGGGGGCCGTGATGGAAGACCAGGACGTGGCGATCGTCGGCGGTGGCACCATGGGGACCGGAATTGCGTACGTGTTCGCGCTGGCCGGCTTCGCAACGACAGTGGTCGAGCCCGACGAGGATCGTGCCCTGCGGATGATGGCCGAGATCGAGGCTGCGGCTGCCGGAGCGGTGGGGCGGGGCAAACTGGATGCCGCGGGGGCGACAGCGCTTCGGAGCCGCGTGTGCCGGGTGCCGTCGATCGCCGAACTGGGCGATGATCTGGCGCTTGCGGTCGAGACCGTGCCCGAACGGGCCGAGCTCAAAGCCGCGGTGCTCTCCGAGCTGGAGACCCACGACGTGCGGGTGCTGGCGTCCAACACGTCCTCGATCTCGATCGATCAGCTCGCGACGGGGCTGTCACGACCCGAGCGGTTCCTCGGCATGCACTTCTTCAACCCGGTGTGGTCCTTGGCCCTCGTGGAGCTCGTCCGCGGCGCGGCGACGAGCGCCGAAACGGTCGCGTCGGCCACAGCTCTTGTCAGCAGGATCGGCAAGCAGCACATCGTGGTCGCGGACGTGCCCGGTTTTGCCACCAGCCGCCTCGACCTGATTGCCGCGCTGGAAGCGATGCGCATGCTCGAGGACGGCGTGGCGTCCGCGGCCGACATCGACCGCGCCGCCGAGCTCGCGTACCGGCACCCGGTCGGCCCGCTGCGGCTGAGCGACATCGTGGGTCTGGACGTGCGGCTCGACATCGCCCGTCAGCTGGAGCGGACCTACGGCGAGCGCTACCGGGCACCGCAGATCCTGGTCGATCTGGTGGCCGCCGGCCGACTCGGACGCAAGACCGGTGGCGGCTTCCATGACTGGCCGGTCGCCGGCCGCTGACCCAATGGATCGAGTGCCAGATTGGCAATCCCGGTCATTCCACACTAGTGTTGACAAAGCCAGATCTGCTGAACGGAGAACCGCAAATGCCACTCGCTGCAATCGTCGGGTCGGACCTGATCGACACCCAGCCACACCACCCCGAGCTGCGCGACAGCGTCTCCAAGCTGGTAGGCGGGTTCGGGCGTGCCTACTTCCAGGACGTCGTGCGACGCGACGTCAAGCCGACGGAGCTCTGGAGCGCGTTGGGCCAGGCCGGGTACCTCGGGGTGCACATCCCCGAAGAGCACGGCGGGGGCGGCGGCGGTCTCGCCGACCTGAACATCGTGATCGAAGAGACCGCGGCGCAGGGCTGCCCGATGCTGGCCATGGTCATCGGTTCCATATGCGCGCCGATCATCACGGCTCACGGCTCGGACGAGCTCAAGAAGGAATGGCTGCCCGGCCTTGCGCAGGGCACGAAACGGATGTCGTTCGCGATCACCGAACCCGACGCGGGCACGAACACGCACCGGATCACCACCACCGCACGCCGCGACGGCGACCTCTGGCGCCTCAACGGGACGAAGTACTACACCTCGGCCGTTGACGAGGCCGATGCCATCCTTGTGGTTGCGCGAACCGGCGAGACGGGCGCGAACGGGCGCACACCGCTCTCGCTGTTCGTCGTGCCGGCCGATGCGCCCGGCATCACCGCGCATCCCATCGACTGCGCGCTGCAATCGACGGACAAGCAGTTCACCGTGTTCTTCGACGACGTCACCATCGGCGCCGACGCGATCATCGGTGCGGAGGGGGCCGGGCTGCAACAGGTCTTCGTCGGTCTCAACCCGGAGCGGGTGTCGGCGTCGGCCATCAACAACGGCATTGCCCGCTTCGCACTGCAGAAGGCGTCGGACTATGCGCGCGAACGGTCGGTGTGGTCGGTCCCGATCGGCGCCCACCAGGGTGTCTCACATCCGCTCGCGAAGGCGTACGTCAATGTGCAGCTGGCCCGGCTGATGACGGCGAGAGCCGCGGCTATCTACGACGCCGGAGGCGACGCCGCCGAGGCCGCCAACATGGCGAAGTTCGCGGCGGCCGACGCGTCGCTCGAAGCGCTCGACCAGTCCATCCAGGTGCACGGCGGCAACGGGCTGTCGAACGAGTACGGACTCGCCGACCTCTGGTTCATCGCCCGTCTCCACAAGACGGCACCCGTAAGCCGCGAGATGATCCTCAACTACATCGCACAGCACAGCCTCGCTCTCCCGAAGAGCTACTGACCGGATCCAGGGGGGACCGTCATGATCGACTCCACCAGCCCTGTCGCAACCGGTGACCCGACCTTCAGTTACGCCGGTGTTGTGCGGACGCAGGCCCGCATCCGGCCCGACGCGCCGGCACTTACGTTCGGCGATGCCACCCTCACCTTCGCCGACCTCGACCGTCGCAGCAGCCAGGCTGCGAACGCGCTCATCGCTGCGGGAGTGGGCCCCGGCGATCGTGTCGCCGTGCTGTCGAAGAATGCGCCGGTGTTCTACGAGCTCGCCTTCGCGTGCAGCAAGGCCGGCGCCGTTCTGGCCGGTTTGAACTGGCGCCTCGCTCCACCCGAGATCACCGCCATCGTGGCCGACGCCGAGCCGACCGTGATCGTCGTGGCCGATGAGCAGCGCGTGCTGCTGAGTGCCGAAGCCCTTGCCACGCCGGGGGTCGCGTTGGTGCTCAGCCTCGAGCGGGAGTATGAAACGTTCATCGCCTCGGCGTCCGATGTCGACCCGGCCGTTCTCACCGGACCGGACGACCCGACGCTCCTGCTCTACACATCGGGAACCACAGGCGTCCCCAAGGGCGCGGAGCTGACGAATCGGAACGCGTCGTTCTCGGAGCGCCTGGCCCGCGAGGCATGGCTGTTCACTACCGAGAGCGTCAACCTCGTCGGTATGCCCATGTTCCACATCGGAGGGATCGGCTACGGAATGTCCGCCATGATCGTAGGTGGACATACGATCCTCATCCGCGAGTCCGATCCGACCACGATCATCACGGCCATCGAGACGCACCGCGTCACGCATGCGTTCTTCGTGCCCGCGGTGATCCAGACGATCGTCTCGGCGCCCGAGGTGGAGGCGGCCGATCTGTCCAGCCTGCAGCTCGTCGTCTACGGCGCGTCCCCGATCGGCGATGCGGTTCTCCGGCGCGCCATCGAGGTGCTCGGCTGCGGCTTCACGCAGAACTACGGCATGACCGAGACCGCGGGCTCCATCGTGGCCCTTCCCCCGGAGGACCATCAGCCGGATGATCCCGATCGAGCGATGTTG
>JAYTFI010000284.1:0-2363 GCA_043734485.1 Acidimicrobiales bacterium
GTGTGCTTCCTCGCTTTGCTCGGACGGCGACCGGCAAGCCGGATCGCCGGCGCACGGCCGGTGCACGACGGCGTGCAGCCCTGCCGCCCGTTGCCGGCCGAGCCAGCCGATACGCGACGATGGGCGCCATGTCCGCCTCGATGCCCCCGGCCGAATCGTCCAGGGTCGGTGCCGTGGATTCGACCGTCGAAGCCCGGCGCCTGGCCGATAGCCCCCACCGGTGGCGGGCCTGGGGACCGTATCTGTCCGACCGGGCATGGGGAACGGTACGGGAGGACTACAGCGAGTACGGCACCGCTTGGGAGTACTTCCCGCACGATCATGCCCGCAGCCGTGCCTATCGATGGAACGAGGACGGCCTCGCCGGCATCTGCGACGAGGCCCAGTTCCTCTGCTTCGGATGGTCGTTCTGGAACGGCCGCGATCCGATCCTGAAGGAGCGAATCTTCGGCCTCACCGGCAACGAGGGCAACCACGGCGAGGACGCCAAGGAGTACTGGTGGAACCTCGACTCGACGCCGACGCACTCGTGGATGAAGTGGCGCTACTGGTACCCGCAGGAGCGCTTCCCGTACGAAGAGCTCGTCGCCGTGAATCGTATGCGTACGAAGGATCAGCCCGAGTATGAGCTGCTCGACACGGGCGTGTTCGACGAGGACCGCTACTGGGACATCGAGGTCAGCTACGCCAAGGCCGGTGATGAGGACCTTTGCATTCGCATGCGCGTCACCAACCGTGGGCCCGAGGCCGACACACTGCATGTGCTGCCCACGCTGTGGTTCCGCAACACCTGGGCGTGGGGCCGTGGTGACCCGCGGCCGTCGCTTCAGGCATCTGCTGCCCGCGTTGTGGCCGACCATGCGGTGATCGGGCGCATGGTCCTGGTGGGGGAAACGGCGCCGCTCCTGGTGTGCGACAACGACACGAACACGCACCGGCTGTTCGGGCTCGAAGGGCCGGCGTTCCCGAAGGACGGCATCAGCGACCACGTCATGCACGGAACGGCAACCGTCGCTCCCGACGGTGTCGGCACAAAGGCCGCGTTCTGGCATCAGCTGCACGTCGAGCCGGGCGCAACGGCCGAGGTCCGCCTGCGCTTCAGCCGTGACGGGCTCGGTATCGACTCGTCGTGGGACGCGGCGTTTGCCGCCCGCGAGCGCGACGCGGACGAGTTCTATGCCGCGCTCACGCCGTCGGACACGAAGCCGGCCGAAGCGGATGTGTTGCGCCAGGCCCTCGGCGGGATGCTGTGGTCGAAGCAGTACTACGGCTACGACGTCGACCAGTGGCTCGACGGCGATCCGGCGCAACCGCCACCGCCGGCGGCCCGCAAGCTCGGTCGCAACCGCAACTGGCGCCACCTCAACAATGCCGACGTGATCTCGATGCCGGATACGTGGGAGTACCCCTGGTACGCCACCTGGGACCTTGCTTTCCACTGCGTCGCGCTGGCCCATGTCGATGCCGACTTCGCCAAGCGGCAGCTCCTGCTGATGTGCCGCGAGTGGTACATGCACCCGAACGGACAGCTTCCCGCCTACGAATGGGCGCTGAGCGACGTGAACCCGCCAGTGCAGGCGTGGGCCGCTCTACGGGTCTTCGAGATCGACGGCTCCCGTGACCATGGCTTCCTCGAACGCATGATGCACAAGCTGCTCATCAACTTCACGTGGTGGGTCAACCGCAAGGACGCAGAGGGCAACAACGTGTTCGAGGGCGGCTTCCTCGGCCTCGACAACATCGGTCCTATCGACCGCTCCCGCGACCTCCCGTTCGGCGGTGTCCTCGAACAGGCTGACGGCACGGCCTGGATGGCGATGTACTGCCTGAACCTGTTGGAGATGTCGATCGTGCTGTCCGAGCACGACGAAACCTACGAGGACCTCGCTTCGAAGTTCTTCGAACACTTCGCGTACATAGCAACTGCGCTCGACGAGCAGGGCCTATGGGACGAGGAGGACGGGTTCTACTATGACGTCGTCCACTTCGAGTCCGGAAACGATCAGCTCCTGCGGGCCCGCTCGGTCGTCGGCCTCCTCACCCTCGCAGCGACGACGACGCTCGGCCACGAGACGATGGCACGCCTGCCGCGCTTCGCGGCCAACACCAAGTGGTTCGAGAAGAACAAGCCGCGGTTCCTCTCGAACGTGCTGCAGACCGACGATGGAGACCAGCGCCTCCTCGCTGTTGTCTCCCCCCAGCGCCTGGCGCGGGTGCTGGCCCGCATGCTCGATGCCAACGAGTTCCTGTCGCCGCACGGGCTGCGGGCGCTGTCGCGGGCCCACCTCACGGAGCCGTTCGAACTGCGCGTCGGGGACTTCACCGCGTCGGTCGGCTATGAGCCCGGCGAGTCGACGTCGGGA
>JAYTFI010000285.1:0-7384 GCA_043734485.1 Acidimicrobiales bacterium
GTTGTACGAGACACCGTCGGCATCAAGGAGGCGGTCGACGTCGAACTGGCGGCGCAACAACTCATCGTGGCCGAGCCCGGCCAGCGCCGTGCCCACGTGGCTCCACTGCTTACGGATCGCACCGTTACTGTCGAGCAGCTCGTCGTAGGAGCCGGGCAGGGGTCGGTAGCTGGTGAGCAAGTGGGGGTCGTGTTGTGTGAGCGTCATAGGGCCGAGGGCATGGACACAAGGTCAGCGAGGCCGCGCCGCAGAAGTCGGGGAGACGCGCCGCAGGTCGAGCGTCCGAGGGTACTCGTGACGCACCGCGCCATCGAGCATCAGTGCCTGTGATGCGACATCGAGGGCGGCGATGTCGATCACTCCCGGCGTGTGGCCACGCGTCTCGAAGCGCACCCGGCGTCGGGCCTCGGCCTCGTTCGCGTTCACCGGGAACGTGTCGTAGTTCCGGCCACCCGGATGGGCGACGTGGTATGTGCAGCCGCCGAGCGACCGGCCGTTCCAGCGGTCGACGAGGTCGATGACGAGGGGCACATGGGCCTTGATGGTTGGATGCAGGGCAGACGGCGGCTGCCAGGCCTTGTAGCGGATGCCGGCCACCATCTCCCCGGGTGTGCCGGTGGGCTGCAGAGGGACCGGCACGCTGTTGCAGGTGACGACATGGCGGCCCTCGGTGGCGCCGCGCACGAGCACCTGGAGGCGCTCGACGGACGAGTCGACGTACCTTGCCGTTGCGGTCGCCGCGACCTCTTCGCCGAGCACGTGCCACGGCTCGATGGCGCCGCGCACCTCGAGGTGGACGTCGCCGATCTGCACGGTCCCGAGGCGTGGGAAGCGGAACTCGACGAAGGGCGTGAGCCATGCGGGGTCGAAGGCGAAGCCGTGGGCCTGCAGGTCGCCCACCACGTCGTTCACATCGGCAGCGGCGAAGTGCGGCAAAAGGAATCGGTCGTGCAATTCGGTGCCCCAGCGCACGAGCGGCGCCTTGTAGGGCGTCTTCCAGAACCGGGCGACGAGCGTGCGCACCAGCAGGCCCTGCACCAGTGACATCTGCGGATGCGGCGGCATCTCGAACCCGCGCAGCTCGAGCAGACCGAGGCGACCGCGCTCCGAGTCGGGGCTGAAGAGCTTGTCGATGCAGAACTCGGCGCGGTGCGTGTTGCCGGTGATGTCGGTGAGCAGGTGACGCAGCAGCCGGTCGATGAGCCACGGGCGGGGCTTGCCCTCCTCGACGCTCTCGTCGATCCGCTCCAGCTCGTTGAACGCGATCTCGAGCTCATACAGGCTTTCGGCCCGGCCCTCGTCCACCCGCGGCGACTGGCTCGTCGGACCGATGAAGCGGCCGGAGAAGAGGTACGACAGGGACGGGTGGTGCTGCCAGAACGTCAGCAGGCTGCGCAGTAGATCGGGGCGGCGCAGCAGCGGGCTGTCTGCCGCCTTCGCCGCGCCAAGGGTGATGTGGTTGCCGCCGCCGGTGCCACTGTGGGAGCCGTCGAGTTGGAACGTCTCGGTGCCGAGGCGGGTGAGCCGCGCTTCCTCGTGCACGGTCGTGGTGATGGCGACGAGCTCGTCCCAGCTGCCGGCCGGATGGACGTTCACTTCGATGACGCCAGGGTCAGGGGCGACGACGAGGGCCTGTACGCGGGGGTCGCGCGGCAGCGGGTAGCCCTCGAGGACCACCGAGGCGCCGGCCGCGCGCGCCGCCGCTTCCACGATGGCGAGGAGCCCGACCGCGTCCTCGAGGCGGGCCAGCGGCGGCAGGAAAACGTAGGGGTGACCGTTGCGGACCTGCACGCAGAGTGCCGTGGTGGGGGCGGTGCTGGCCGGGACGATGGCCGCTGGGACCGGTGCACCGGCGGAGGCTGCCGCAGGCTCAGGCTCAGGCTCAGGCTCGGCGAGCGCGTCCCGCTCGGCAAACGGCGACACGTCGGGCTCGGTCGGGCCGGGCGTCCAGCTGAGCGAGTCGAGCGGCAGGCGCAGGCCGAGTGGCGAGTCGCCCGGGACGAGGAACAGGTTGCCGCGGCGCAGCGTCCACTTCGTCGTGCCCCAGCCGCCGTAGGTCGGCGCGGCCGCAGGGTCCCGGACCTCTGCCATGCGGACGACCCGGTGCACGGGGATCGCGAACCCGGCCGGCTCGCCGCGGCCATCGTCAAGGGCACGTGTGATGGCCGCCCGTTCACGCTCGCCCTGCATGTCGAGGTCGGCCGGCGACACCGATGCCTTCGGCGGATCACCGGCCGGCAGGCGGGCCTCGGTCCAGAGCGCGAAGAGCGGGTCCTCGTAGGCCGGCACGCACAGCTCGTCGGGGATGCCGAGCCTGGCCGCGATCGCAAAGCTAAGTGCACGTGCCTTTTCGTATGTGCACGTACCAGGTCCGGACGGGTCGGCCAGCACCGTCGGGTCGGCCCAGAGCGGTGCGCCGTCCGTCCGCCACAGCACGGCGATCTGCCAGCGTGGGAGCGGCTCGCCGGGATACCACTTGCCCTGCCCGTAGTGCAGCACTCCCCCGTCGGCGAAACGCTTCGCCAGCCGTCGTGCCGTCTCGCCGGCGAGCACGCGCTTCTCCGGGCCATCCGCCGCGGTGGTCCACTGCGGCGACTCCATGTCGTCGATGGACACGAACGTCGGCTCGCCGCCCATGGTGAGGCGGGCGTCGCCCTCGTTCAGCAGGTCGTCGACGTGATGGCCGAGCGCGTCGATGGCCTCCCACTGCGACGGCGAGTACGGCAGCGTCACGCGCGGATCCTCATGGATGCGGCGGACGACGTTCGTGTACTCGAACGTCGTCTCCGCGAAGTCGACCATGCCGGTGATGGCCGCTGCACTGAACGGTTCAGGCGTGCATGCGAGTGGGATATGGCCCTCGCCGGCGAAGAGACCGGACGTGGGGTCCATGCCGATCCAGCCCGCGCCGGGCACATAGACCTCGGTCCACGCGTGGAGGTCGGTGAAGTCCGCGGTCGGTCCGCTCGGCCCGTCGACCGGCTTGAGGTCGGCCACCAGCTGCACGAGGTAACCGGACACGAAGCGGGCTGCGAGGCCGAGGCGGCGCAGCACCTGGACGAGCAGCCATGCGCTGTCCCGGCACGAGCCGAGGCGCTTCTCGAGCGTCTCGTCGGGCGTCTGCACGCCCGGCTCCATGCGGATCGAGTAGTCGACGCCGCGCTGCACGCGGGCGTTGATGTCGACGAGGAAGTCGACCGTGGCCATGCCGCCGGCGGGAAGCTCCGGGAGCGCGGCCATCCAGTCGTCGAGCAACGGGCCGGTCTCACCAGGCACGAGGTAGGGCGCGAGGTCGCGCTTGAGGCCGGCGTCGTAGGTGAACGGGAACGAACGGGACTCTTCGTCGATGAAGAAGTCGAACGGGTTGATGACGGTCATGTCGGCCACGAGGTCGACGGTGACGGTGAACTCGGTGGCCTTCTCCGGGAAGACGAAGCGGGCGAGGTAGTTGCCGAACGGGTCCTGCTGCCAGTTGACGAAGTGCTCGGCCGGGGTGACCCGCAGCGAGTAGGCGAGGATCGGCGTGCGGCTGTGCGGCGCGGGCCGGAGGCGGATGACGTGAGGTGACAGCCCGACCGGGCGGTCGAAGCGGTACGACGTGCGGTGCTCGATGCCGACGTGGATGCTCACACTGGGCTTTCTAGGCGCTGGCCAGGAGCGTGGTCGACGCTGGCTCGGCCTCGGGGACGGCGGCGCGCACGAAGTACGTCGACACGAGGGCCTCGTGCAACGCGGCGATGCCGAGTTGCACGTCGTCGACGTATTCGTGAAGCCCCGACACGGCGAGCTCGGCGACATCCGCGTCGACCAGCATCTTCTGCACCTCGGCGCACCCGGCCATCGCATCGTCGTAGCGCGGCAATTCCATCAACGAACGCGAGATGCGCGTGAGCGAATGCTCGACCGAGCGGGGGAACTGCGGGTCGCGCAGCAGGAACCGCAGCGCCTCGGGCCCGGAGACCCCACCGCGGACGGTGCGGCGGAACATCTGGTGCGCGGCGAGCGACTTCAGCACGCTCATCCAGGTGATGTCGCTGTAGCGGGCCGCGCCCATCGCTTTCGGGCTGCCCAGGAGGACGCCGGCTTGCACGTCGAGCACTCGGGTCGTGAGATCAGCAATCTCGATGGACCGGCCGATTTCGAGGAACGAGTAGGCCGCGTCATGGCTCATCGTGCTCGACAGCAGGCCCCGCAGCGTCTGGCAGTCGCGAATCACACGGTCCATCCAGGCGAGGCGGGTGCGGCGGTCGACGGCCAGCGTGCGGGCCTCGACGTTCCAGAGGAACAGCGCGTTGAGGATCTCCCAGGACGAGCCCGGGAACACGGCTCGCGTTATCCGGAAGTTGGCCCGGGCGGCCGAGAGCGAGGAGATGATCGACGCCGGATTGTTCGGGTCGGTGGCGAGAAAGCGGATGACGTCCTCCTCCGCGGCCGAGCCGCTCGGGGCCCCACCGGCGTCGCCGTTCGTCGCAGGCTGTCCGTAGTGCTCATCGAAGTCCGCGGTACTGCCGGTGATGGCCAAGAGCGGCGACCAGCCGATCCCCGCCGAGCGCGGCAGATCGAGGAAGAGCTCGGTGTGGGTCTTGATCATGCGAGCCGTACCCTCGGCCCGCTCGAGGTAACGGCCCGACCAGTAGACGGATTCGGCGACTCGTGACAGCAGCATGGCGGACTCCTTCGATGAGGCAGGGTTCTCTTCGGTCATGACTGGCTCTGCGACGACGACTGGCTCTGCGACGACGACTGGCTCTGCGACGACTGGCTCTGCGACGACTGGCTCTGCGATGACTGGCTCTGCGACGGCGGTGGTGTGAACACGGTGGGGTCCACGATCCACGTGTCCTTGCTGCCGCCCCCCTGCGAGCTGTTCACCACCAGCGACCCCTCCCGCAGCGCAACCCGGGTGAGCCCGCCCTCGGTGACGTACGACGTCTTGCCGGAGAGGATGAACGGCCGCAGGTCGAGGTGACGCGGTACGAGCCGGCCCTCGATCAGCGTCGGTGCGGTCGACAGGTTCACAATCGGCTGGGCGATCCAGTTGCGCGGGTCGGCCTCGACCTGGCGGCGCACAAGATCGAAGTCGGCTTCGGCTGCCTTCGAACCGACGAACACGCCGTACCCGCCCGACTCGTTCGCCGGCTTCACGACCAGGTCCTTGAGGTTGGCCAGCACGTGGTTGCGCTGCTTCTCGTCGATGCACAGGAAGGTCGGGACGTTCTCGATCTTCGGGTCCTCGCCCAGGTAGTACCTGATGAGCTCCGGCACGAACGAATAGACGACCTTGTCGTCGGCTACACCCGCTCCAGGCGCGTTGGCGATGGCGACATTGCCCGCCTTCCACGCCCGCATGAGGCCGGGGACACCGAGCGTCGAATCCTTCCGGAACACCTCGGGGTCGAGGAACAAGTCGTCGACCCGGCGGTAGATCACATCGACCCGCGATGGACCGGCGATCGTATGCACATAGACGATGTCGTCGGAGTCGACCATGAGGTCGGCGCCCTCGGCCAGGTGCACGCCCATCTGCTGGGCGAGATAGGCGTGCTCGAAGTAGGCCGAGTTGTAGACGCCCGGCGTGAGCAGGGCGATGGTCGGGATCTCCTCCTGGCGGGGTGAGAGCGAGGCGAGGAGGTCGAAGAGCTTCGACGGGTACCCGTCGACTGGGTGAATCTCGAGATCACGGAACAGGTCGGCGAACACGCGCTTCGTCACCTGACGGTTCTCGAGCATGTACGACACCCCGGACGGCACCCGCAGGTTGTCCTCGAGCACGTACATCGTGCCGTCGCCGTCTCGCACGAGGTCGCTGCCGCAGATGTGGGCCCACACGCCGAACTTGGGCTTCATGCCGACGCACTGCGGACGGAAGTTCACCGACGCGTGGAGGATCTCGGCCGGGAAGATGCCGTCGCTGACAACCTTTTGGTCGCCGTAGAGGTCGTCGATGAACAAGTTGAGCGCGGTGAGCCGCTGCACGAGGCCGGCCGAGATGGCGTCCCACTCGTGCGTGGAGATCACCCGGGGGATGACATCGAAGGGCCACGTGCGGTCGATGTTCCCGGCCTCGGAGTAGACGGTGAACGTGATGCCCATCGCCTCCATGGCCAGCTCTGCCGCACGCTGGCGCTCCTGCAGCTCCTCCATCGTGAGCGACGCCAGGTAGCTGGCGACTCCGGCGCACGCGTCCCGCGGCACGCCGTCGGCGACCATCTCGTCCCAGCCGCCGGTGCGCTCGTACTCAGACCAGTGCGAGGGGCTCATCGGACCACCCTCGGCATGCCTCGGGTTGCCCGCTGTCGCGGGCTCTGCGATCCATTGTTCACTCGCTGACGCTCGCTCACTGTGGGACCACCCTCGGCATGCCTCGGGTTGCCCGCTGTCGCGGGCTCTGCGACCCATTGTTCACTCGCTGACGCTCGCTCACTGCCAGATGCTCGCGTGGGGAAGGGCGCTACGCACGTCCACTGTCTAGGCCCGGGTGCGCCCCGCACGATTTCCCCCTTGTTTCGCCTCCGTGAAATCCAGGGCGTCAGGCCGTCGCGCCCCCGTCGACCGTGATCGTCTGGCCGGTGATGTACGACCCGGCGTCCGAGACGAGCAACAGTGCCACGCCGGCAAGCTCGTCCGGATCACCGAGACGCCCGAGCGGTGTCTCTTTGGCGATCCGTGCCCGTGTGGGCTCGTCGAACGCCTTGGTGACCATGTCGGTCACGAACGTGCCGGGAGAGATCGCGTTCACACGGATCCCCTTCGGTGCAAGATCGAGGGCGAGCGACCGGGTTGCCTGCTCGAGCCCGGCCTTGACCGGCGGGTACAGATAGCGCCCAGGAGTGCCGTGTTCGACGGCGATCGAGATGATGTTCACGACCGCTCCGTGCCCGCCCGCCTCCAGGTGAGGAACGGCAGCTTGGACCAGCAACAGCGGGCCGAGCAGGTTCGTGGCGAACGCTCCCTGGAACGTCGACGGGTCGAGCGATTCGAGCGACCGGTCGAGGACCGTGGCCGCGTTGTTGATCACGATGTCGAGCCGGCCGAAATGGCCGACCGTGGCCGAAACGAGGGCGCGGATGTCATCGGGTTCGCCCATCCGGGTCGCAACTGCGAGAGCGCGTCCTCCGAGCGCGTCGACCTCGGACACGACCGCGGCGCACGAGTCGGCCTTGCGACTGGCGATCACGACGAAGCAACCCGCCTTTGCCAGCACGAGGGCCATGGCCCGACCGAGCCCACGCGAACCTCCGGTGACGATGGCGACGCGACCGGTCAGATCGAAGCGGGCGGCGAGATCGGGGTGCATTGGGCGACCATTGCCGACGTGCCGACGCGCGTCGAGTCGTCGAGTCGTCGAGTCGTCGAGTCGTCGAGTCGTCGAGTCGTCGAGTCG
>JAYTFI010000286.1:0-14517 GCA_043734485.1 Acidimicrobiales bacterium
CATGGGGATCAGCTCCGCCGTCTACGTCCCGTTGCCGACCAGCGGGCCGCCTCTCGGCATCGCCGTATTCAGGACGACCATCGAGCCGTTCACCGACGACGACGTCGACATCCTGAAGTCCTTCGCCGTGCAGGCTGGCAACGCCGTCACTGCCGCGCAGCGACAGCGTGAAGTAGCCGAGTCACTCGAACTGCAGGCGGCGACGAGCGAGGTGCTGCGGCTCATCAGCGAGCATCCTGGCAACGTCTCGCTGGTGCTCGACGCCGTGCTGCGCCGCGTAGCTGAGCTGTGTGATGCATCGATCGGCGCGGTGGTCGTCCAGGCGGGCGATCAATTTGAGGTGGCGGCCGCGCTCGACGACGTGCTCGAGGTCGGCTATCTGACCTCGATCAGCCGGCAATCCGACTCGCAGAGCACCGCCGCGTCGATCCGGCAGAGTAGCCCGGTGCTTCTCGATGACTACCAGGCGGTCGAGCACCCTGACGCCGGCCTCAGCGAGGTAGCCCGGCGCGCCGGGACGCGCAGCTCGATCGCGATACCGATGTTCCACGAGGCTGAGCTGGTGGGAGTGATCACCCTCGGGCGAAAGGAGGTCCGGCCGTTCGGGGAGGGCGAGGTGCGCATCGGCGAGGCCTTCGCCCAGCAGGCCGCCATCGCCATCGCCAATGCGAAGCTGTTCAACGACCTCGATGCCGCGCTGGAGCAGCAGACGGCCAGCGCCGAGATCATGCGCGTCATCAGCTCGTCGCCGGGCGACCTCGAGCGGACGCTCCCGGAGATCGCCCGCACCGCGCAGCGACTGTCGAATGCCTCTCACATTTCGGTCACCTTCGGCAGCGGAGATGGGGTGACGGTGTGGGACGGTCTCCGCGGGTTCAGGACAACTGACGGCAGCAGCAGAACGCCCGGGCTCAACCGGATCATGGACGACGTTCTCGCTTCTGGGCGGGCCGAGCAACTCGTCGGATCGGTCAACTCATGGTTCGCCGAGAATCCGATTCCGGCCGCGTTCGCCAAGGCGGACGGCATCACCGAAGGAGCGATCCTGTTCGTTCCCCTCCTCGGCAGCACCGGCAACGTCGGGTTCATCATCGCCCGGCGCGATATGCCGGTCGCCTTCTCGCCCGACGAGATCCGTCTCCTCGAAGGCCTCGCCGATCAGGCCGTCATCGCCCTCGACAACGCCCGGCTGTTCAACGCGTTGGAGCACCGCAACAACGACCTCGCCGAGTCGCTCGAACTCCAGACGGCGACGTCGGAAGTACTCGCGCTTATCAGTGCTCACCCGGGTGATCTGAGAACCGTGCTCGAAGGCATCCTCCAGAAGGCGGCGCAGCTGTGCGATGCCGATGGCGGTACGGCGATGCTTCGCATCCCGAGCAGCGAGGTAGCGGGTCGAACCGATGAACGCGGCGACCCTCTCGGCGATGACGGTGTCAGGGCGGCCGCGACGTTTGGCGAACGGGCCAGCGGCGTGCTCGGTCGGGAGTACCGGTTGCTGACGGCGACCCGGACGGCTCGTGATCGGCGCGAGCCGGTCTTCGTCGACGACCTCACCGAGGTTGCGGCTTATGCGAGCTTTGCCGAGTTCGACATCAGATCGTTCGTCAGCGTCCCGTTGTACAACGACGCCGAGTGGATCGGCAACCTCAACCTCTTCCGTCACGAGGTTCGACCGTTCGATGCGCAGCAGGCGGCCGTGCTGCAGGCCTTTGCCGATCAGGCGGCGATCGCGATCGGAAACGCCAAGTTGTTCAACGACCTCGACGCTGCGCTCGCGCGTCAGACAGCGATGACCGATGTGCTCGACGCCGTCAGCACCGCTCGCTCTGACCTGCTGCCGGTCTTCGAGGCCGTCACCCGACATGCGTTTCGACTGTGCGACAGTGCCACGGGGAGCCTGTACTTGCGCGAAGGCGACACGCTCGTGCGTGCGGCGACTCAGAACAGCAACGACCGGGTGACCGCGGAGTGGACGGCGGCGGGCGTCGGCATCGGTTGGACAATTCCCTTGACCCGAGCTGGGCTTCATCCGGCTATCGATACTGCACTCACCGGGAAGGCAGTCGTGATTCGTGGCCGGGCCGGACTCTATGAGCGGTACCCGGACTTCCCGTCCTTGACAGGGGTTGAAGGCGCCTTGACACTCCCGCTCTTGCGCAATGGCGCAGTCATCGGTGTCCTCGCCTTCATTCGAACCTCCGCCGGGGGCTACTCAGACACCGACGTCACCCTCCTACAGACATTCGCCAACCAGGCCGCCATCGCCGTCGACAACGCCCGGCTGCTGCGCGAGATCGAGGAGCGCAACGCAGATCTCGCCGAGTCGCTCGAATTACAGACGGCAACGAGCGAGGTGCTGCGACTGATCAGCGCCAATCCGGGTGATCTCGGCGCGGTGTTCGACGGAATCCTCGAACGGGCAGTGGCGCTGTGCGCTGCCGATTGCGGATCGATCTCCCTCAACCATGGCGACATCAATGTCGTCGAGTTCACCGCAGGCCCGGCAGCAGCGGACCTTCGTGGGCTCAGCTACCCCGCTGCCCCGTTGCGGGATCAAGGACCCGTGAACCGAAAGGACCTCCGCGAGGTGATGGACGGCTTCCCTCAAAACCGGGTGAACGATGCCGTCAGGGTTTTCCGGGCGAGCAACCTCCGCTCCCACATCACCATTCCGCTCGTCAACGATCACGACTATTTCGGCAATATCAACCTGTACCGCACCGAAGTGCGGGCATTCGACGACGACCGCTTCGTCGTCCTGCAAGCCTTTGCCGACCAGGCGGGGATCGCCATCGCCAACGCCAAGCTGTTCAACGACCTCGACGATGCACTCGTCCGCCAGACGGCCATGACCGACGTGCTCGACGCCGTGAGTAAAGCCAGGCTCGACTTGGAACCCGTGTTCGCCACACTCGCTCGACACGCGCAGCGGGTGAGCGAGGGTGGGAGTGTGGTCGTCGCGACAACAGAGGGCGACGAACTCCGGGTCGCTGCGGTCCTCGCCGGTACCAACTCCGAGGGCGTCGACGTCGAAGAAGCGCTGGCCGACTTCCTCGGTAAACGCATGCCCATCGACGGTTCGACCGCAACGGCTGAAGCTGTCCGAATCGGAAAGCTCATCCACATCAAAGACTGGGGAGACGTTTCGCGGGACCGCTATGCCGACACGCTCATCGGCCGCCGCCCGGGGCGGAGCCAGCTCACGATTCCGATGATGCGCCATGGCGTCGCCGTGGGGTCGGTCGGGTTCTTGAAGTTCGGTCCGCAGACCGACGCGCAGATCGAGACCTTGCAGACGTTCGTCGATCAGGCCGCCATCGCCGTCGACAACGCACGGCTGCTGCGCGAGATCGAGGCCCGCAACAACGATCTCGCCGAGTCACTCGAGCTGCAGACCGCCACGAGTGAGATCCTCGCCCTCATCAGCGCGAACCCCGGGAACGTGCAGGCAGTGTTCGACGGCATCGTTGCCCAGGCAGCCAAACTCTGTGATGCCCAGGCTGGTGGGATCATTCGTCGTGAAGGCGACGGATTCGTCTGGGCTTCACTAGCGCTCGAGGAAAACCAGTTCCTGCTCGGATCACGCGTCCCGCGACCTTTCGGCATCCACCCCCATCATCCGGTGTTCATCGATGATGCCGCCTCGGCGCAGTACGACGGTCCGGCCCGTCAGGTCCGGAGCATCCTTTCAGTCCCGTTGACCGTCGACGGCGAGTTCTACGGCCGGTTGCACGTCAGCCGGCTCGAAGTGCGACCCTTCGAGTCGCGTCACGGCGGCATCCTCCAAGCCTTCGCCGAACAGGCTGCCATCGCCATCAGCAACGCCAGGCTGTTCAATGACCTCGACGAAGCACTTGCCCGCCAGACTGCGATGACCGAAGTGCTCGATGCGGTGAGCACCGCCCGGCTCGATCTCCAGCCGGTGTACCAGGTCGTGGCGCACCACGCAGGCCGGCTGTGCGGAGGACACGAGGCCTTGGTGGTCATTCGGGATGGCGATGAGCTCGTCGTCGGATCACGGGTGGTCGGTCCGCCCGAGGGATATGCGACCTTCGGGGCCCGGCTCCCGCTCGACGACACGAGCCCGATGGGACTTGCGTGCCTCACGGGCGAACCTGTGCACGTCCGGGACTGGCCGTCCACCCCCCATGACTATCTTCCGAACGCAAATGCACGGGTGGTCGGGGCGAAGGCCTCGCTCGTCGTTCCGATGCTCCGCAACGACGTTGCGGTGGGGGCCCTCGCGTTCATGGGTGACTTCGCCGCCGATCTCACCGACTCGCAGGTCGCCCTGCTGCAGATCTTCGCCAACCAGGCCGCCATCGCGGTCGACAACGCACGGCTGTTACGCGAGATCGAGGCGCGCAACAACGAACTGGCCGAGTCGCTCGAACTGCAGACGGCCACCAGCGAGATCCTGGCCCTCATCAGCGCCAACCCCGGGGAACTCGACACGGTGTTCGACGGCATCTGCGTCCAGGCCTCACGACTGTGTGACGCAGACATCGGCGGGATCCTTCGCCTCGACAACGGCCGGTTGGTACTGGCCGCAGCCAGCGTCCCGGAAACGGCAGGGACCGAGACCCGCGAGTTGGTGCGGCAGCGGGTGAACCAGTTGATCGGACAGCACGTCGGGCCACCTGTCACCCCCGGGGCCGAGCCTGTCTTCATGGACGACATGAACGAGCTCGGCGTCCCAGGCTTCGGCACGTTCGTCGCCCACAGTGCGGTGTTCGTGCCCTTGGTCATCGATGAGACTCCATACGGACTGCTGTCCGCGGCTCGCACCGAGGTTCGGCCCTTCGACCTGCGCCATGGCCGCATCCTCCAGGCGTTCGCCGAGCAGGCTGCCATTGCCATCAGCAACGCGAACCTGTTCAAGGCGCTCGAGGAGCAGACCCGCATCGCCGACGAGGCCAACGCGGCAAAGGGGTCGTTCCTGGCCACCATGAGCCATGAGATACGTACACCTATGAACGCGGTCATCGGCATGAGCGGGCTGCTCATGGACACCGACCTGCAGCCCCGTCAACGCGAGTTCGCCGAGATCATTCGCTCCTCCGGCGAGTCGCTGCTCGGCATCATCAACGACATCCTCGACTTCTCCAAGATCGACGCCGGTCGCCTCGAACTCGAGCAGCATCCGTTTGATATGCGCGCATGTATTGAATCGGCGTTCGATCTCGTCACTGAGCCCGCTGCTCGCAAGGGGCTGGAGCTGGCGTTCCTCATCGACCCGGCGGTGCCGGTGGGCGTGAACGGGGATGTGACGCGTCTGCGCCAGGTGCTCGTGAACCTGCTGAGCAACGCGGTGAAGTTCACTGAGACCGGCGAGGTCGTGTTGACTGTTGAGCGCGGAGCCGAGCCGAACGAGCTGCACTTCGCCGTGCGCGACACCGGCATCGGCATCCCGGCCGACCGTGCTCACAAGTTGTTCGAGGAGTTCAGCCAGCTCGATTCGTCGACGACCCGCAAGTACGGCGGCACCGGTCTCGGCCTCGCGGTAAGCAAGCGTCTCGCCGAGCTGATGGGCGGCACGATGTGGGTCGAGAGCGACCCGACCATCGGGCCCGGCGCAACCTTCCACTTCATCATCGCGGCACCCGCGGCCGACGTGCCGTCGAGGCGAGCCGCCGCTGGCGTCCCCGCCGAGATAGCCGGCAAGCGGGTGCTGGTCGTCGACGACAACGCCATCAACCGCCGGATCCTCGAACTGCAGACCGAAGCATGGGGCCTGGTCTGCGTCGCGGTGGCGTCGGGCTCCGAAGCACTGGCACTCGTGGACCCGTTCGACTTGGCGATCGTTGACATGCACATGCCCGACATGGACGGGCTCGATCTCGCTCATCGTCTGCGCGCAGATCATCCGTCGCTGCCACTCGTGCTCTTCTCCTCCCTTGGAGGAGCCGAGAGTCTCGACCCGGTGTTCGCCGCCGTCCTCACCAAGCCCGTCAAGCAGTCCCAGCTCTTCGACGTGCTGGTCTCGCTGCTGACCGACGGCACGGCCACCGAGGTGATGGCCCCGGTCGACACCACGACGCTCGGCGAGACGCACCCATTGCGCATCCTGCTCGCCGAGGACAACACCGTGAACCAGCAGATCGCCCTGCTGGTGCTCGAGTCGATGGGCTACCGGGCCGACGTCGCATCGAATGGCATCGAAGCGGTCGAGGCCGTGGCGTCGTTGCCGTATGACCTCGTGCTCATGGACGTGCAGATGCCCGAGATGGACGGCCTCGAAGCCACCCGCCGGATCCGCGCCCTCGGGTCGGCCGCGGCGGGCATCCACATAGTCGCCATGACCGCCAACGCCATGCAGGGCGACCGGGAAGCCTGCCTCGCGGCGGGCATGAACGACTACCTGTCCAAGCCGATCCGCCCCGAAGAACTGGCGACCGCCCTGGCCGCGACGCCGCTGGCCTCGTCGAGAAACGCCGACGCTGCCACCGGAGCCGATGGCGACTACACCCGACCCTCGTCGGACGTCGACGGCGCAACGGCAAGCGTCGGCCGCGCGGTGCTCGATCCCGTCGCCCTCGACCGCCTGCGGACGATCGCGTCGACCCCCGAAGCCTTGGCGAGGCTGGTGTCATCGTTCCTCGACAACGGCGCGTCCCTCGTCGCCCAACTCACCGAGGCGGCCGCCACCGGCGATCTCGACGTGCTGAAGCGCCAGTCCCACACCCTGAAGTCCAACGCCGCCAGCTTCGGGGCCACCGAACTCGCGGAGCTGTGCGGCGAGCTCGAGTCACAAGCAAGGATCGGCCGCGCCGAAGGTGCCGGCGACCTGGTGGCGAAAATCACGCAGGCGTTCGCCGGCGTGCGGGCGGCCTTCGCCTGAGTGTGTAGCCCGATAGTCGTTCGCTCCGTCCCTCCCGGAGGTACGGAGCGAACTACTTCGGGAGTCGAGCGGGCTCTGTCACACCCTCGCCCGCACACTGGCCGGGCTCGCTTCTCCGCGTTTGTCACCCCGTCACGTCACGCGGAGTCCGTCATGCCACATGCCCAAGCAACCTTCGCTATTGACGCGAAGATCCGCCGAATAGCCAACAAGCAGCTCGGCATCATCACCGTCGACCAGGCGCGACAGTCCGGCGTGAACCGGAATGCACTTGCTCGACGGCGAGACGCCGGAGCGCTCATCCCGGTGTTTCGGGAAGTCATACGGCTCGCACCATTCGAGACCACCGCCAAACAGCAAACCCTCGACGCCGTCCTCGCTGTCCCCGGTTCGGTGATCGCTGGGACATCGGCTGCGGTGATTCACCAACTTCCGGTGCCGGTCATCGGGCCGCCGGGACGGGACGTCGTTCTGAGCGTCGCCGCCGGACGGATCGTCCGCGTGCCGGGCATACCGCCGTTCGACAGACGGTCCCGTGGCCAAGCCGTCCATGGATGACGACACGACTCGCCACGCCGGCGGCGACGTTGCTGTTGTTGCCGCGCTTGGTAGACGACGCGACGGTGGAGCGGTGCCTTGATCACTGTCTGGCGCATCGTCTCGCATCGGTCGACGCCATGACCGGGCTGATCCTCCGTTTGCCACGCCCGGCCGTCCACAACCGAGCGTTGCTACTCGACCTGCTCGACGACCGAGCGAACGGCATCGGGCACTGCAGCGGTAATGAACAGATGGTCGGTCGTTGGCTGACCCGCGCCGGGCTTACGGGTTGGACCCGGAATCTCAAGGTCCACGTCAACGCTGCGGGGAGTCTCGTCGAGGTCGACATCGATTGGGAAGGCATCCGCCTCGCTCTCGAAGTGAGCCCGTTCTTCACACACGGTTCGCGAGCGAAACAGGAACGAGATGCCCAACGGCGGAGGCTCCTTGGGGTGGTCCGCTGGCACGTCGTCGAAGCCCTCGACGCCGACATCGCCACGGAACGAGCGTTCAAGCCCATCGTCGCATCGCTCCGGTTGTTCGGAGCGACCTGAGCTGAGCACAGCCGATTTCGTTCGCTCCGTACCGCACGAGGGGACGGAGCGAACGATCTGCGGCCGAAGACCGAAGAAATCCGGTTGACTGTCCTCACCACCGAAACGCCGCCCATCACGAAGCCGCTAGCCCGCACGGACCGTCCTCATCACTGGCACCTCAACCGGGATCGGTGCCGCGTGCGTCGCCAGGCTCGCGAAGGAGGGTTGGAAGGTCTACGCCGGTGTCCGCAAAGGCGAGGACGGCGCGCGACTGGTCGCCGCCACCACCGGCGACATCACGCCGGTGATCCTCGACGTCACCAATCGGGAGCACATCGATCGGGTGCTCGCCCGAATCGGAACCGATGTCGGCTCGCTCAACGGGCTCGTGAACAACGCCGGGATCGGCGTCGGCGGGCCGATCGAGGCGCTCACCGATGAGGAATAGCGGTGGCAGATGGACGTGAACTTCTTCAGTCTTGTCCCCCTCACCCGTGAAGCCATGCCTCTCGTCGACAAGGCCGGCGGAAGGTTCGTACACATAGGATCGATCGCGGGTCGTGTCGCTCTAGCGGGGCTCGGACCCTACGCCGCCAGCAAGCATGCCGTCACAGCGTTCAACTGGGCACTGCGTGGCGAATTGTCGCGGAACACGAAGATGCGATCGTCGGTCGTCGAACCGGGCGAGATCAAAACGGCGATCTGGGAAAAGGGGGAGGATACGTTGGCCAGTAGCGAGGCTCGGCTCATCGGTCCACTGCACGAACGCTACGGCTTCATGCTGGATGCTCAGCGGGCATCCTTCGAGCACGGAAAGACGAAGGGCAGCGCCCCGGGCCGCGTCGCCAAAGCGGTGGAGCACGCGCTCACCTCCTCCCGTCCCAAGTCTCGCTACCTGGTCGGGCCTGACGCCAAGGCCGTCGGTATCCTCACGAAACTGCCAGACGCCGTTCGCGAGAAGCTCATGGACGCGAACGGGCGCATGCTGGAGAAGCGGCGCAGGAAACTCCGGTAGAGGATCGCCGCGGATAGTGGTGCCGTGGTCGCTCTCGGAGCGACCGAGCGAACAACCTCCCGCACCCATCGGGGTCGCTCGCCGTCCGAACCACACGCGAGACTCGTGCCCATGACGGAACCCGCCCGCACTGCGACCGTGTTGGTCGTCGACGACGACCCGTTGAACCGGACGATGCTCTCGATGTCACTCGGCAACGCCGGCTACGCAGTGCTCGAGGCCGGCAACGCACAAGAGGGCCTGGCCGTGCTCGACGCCGAAGGCGCCCGCATCGACGTCGTGCTCACCGACATCGAGATGCCGGTCATGGACGGCTACGCGTTCCTCGAGCACCGTCACGGCAACGAGCGCCTGAAGGCGATCCCGTTCATCGTGATCTCCGGTGTCGAAGAGATGGCGTCGATCATCGCCTGCATCAAGCACGGCGCCGAGGACTACCTACCGAAGCCCTTCGACCCGGTGTTGCTGCATGCCCGCATCGGTGCCTGCGTCGAGAAGAAGCGGATGACCGACGAGCTGCGCGACCTCAACGAACACCTGGCGGAACGGGTCGACGAGAAGATCCGTGAGGTGGAGCGGCTCACCATGCTGCGTCGCTTCGTCTCCCCTCAGTTGGCCGAGGCGATCGCCAACGGTGGCGAGTCGATCCTGGCAAGTCATCGACGCGAGATCACCGTGCTGTTCTGCGACCTGCGCGGCTTCACATCGTTCTCGGAGACGGCCGAACCCGAAGAGGTCATGGCCGTGCTGCGCGAGTTCCACGAAGCCGTCGGCCCGATGATCTTCGACTACGACGGCACCATCGCCCAGTTCACCGGCGACGGCATGCTCGTGTTCTTCAACGACCCGGTGAAGCTCGACGATCCCTCGTGGAACGCCGTCCAGCTCGCCATCGACATGCGCGAGCGCACCGCGGAGCTGTCCACCGCGTGGCGCCGTCGGGGACATGAGCTCACCCTCGGCATCGGCATCGCGTTGGGCTTTGCGACGTGCGGTGAGATCGGGTTCGAGGGCCGTACCGAGTACACGGCGATCGGCACCGTGGTGAATCTCGCTGCCCGGGTGTGCGGCATCGCCCCCGGTGGACAGATCCTGGTGACGAACCGCGTGCACGCTGCGGTGGAGGACCGGGTCGAGGCCCGCTCGCTCGGCGACACCGACTTCAAGGGCCTCACCCGCCCCGTGCCGATCCTGGAAGTGGTCCGTCTCCTGGACTGAGGCGCCGTCGGCGAGCGGGAGTCATCCCGACATCGTCTTCCTCGACGAGCCAACCACGGGCCTCGATCCGCGCAGGAAGTTCGCCATGTGGGGCGTGATCGAGGGCCTCGTCGCCGAGGGAACCACGGTCCTGCTGTGCACCTTGTACCTCGAAGAGGCCGATCGACTCGCCGAGCGCGTGGTGATCCTCGATGAAGACCGTGTGGTCGCCGTAGGCCCTCCGGAGGACCTACGGCGACAGGTCGGGGGCATTTTGGTCGAACTGACCTTGCGCGATGTCAACCAGCGCGCTCGCGCGGTGCAGGTGCTCGGGCAGGTCGACACGAGCACTATCGCCGGGATGCCTGATGATCCCGGCCTTCGCGTTCCCGTCCCCGACGCGGAATGTCTTGCCGATGTGGTCCGTCTCCTCGACGCCGAGTCGTTGTCCTTCAGTGGTCTCGAGCTCCGCGAGCCCACCCTCGACGACGTATTCCTCGCCCTCACCGGCCATCCGACAGCTCCGACGAAGGAACCCTCGTGACCATGCCCGTCACCGCCCTGCGCAAGGCCGCCGCTGCGCGTCGGGCCGAACAGCTTCATCGGCGTTTGCCATCCGATCGTTCAACGGTCCCTTCGAATTCATCTGCGCGCGTGCCTTTCGTCGGTTGGCATCTCGACGTCGCTGGCTGTTCGTTCCCACCCCGCCATCGTCACACAGCCCCTGTGACAGCCAACCACCGCCGTCCCGACCCGGTGGCGGCGCACCCCCGACGGCGTCCGCTCGAGAAGTCGAGAAACGTGACGAGCGACGTACTCGACGCGTATGTAAGCGCGCTTGGGGCTCACGACATGATTGATTGCGCGTCGAGGGTGTAGTTCCATTCGCCATGCCAATGGTGTGGTTGGAGGGGTAGTGCGGCGAGTTGGTTGTCGGTGATCTTGACGCCGGTGGGGTACCAGGTGGGATCGTATGCGCACTGAATACTGAGACCTTTGGTGGTCGTCGTCGCACCGATCAGTTCGATGATGGTGCGCAGGCTGGTGAGCGGCTGGCCTCGCCAGTTCGCAGTGATGAAGCTGAACATGCGGTGCTCGATCCGATTCCACTTCGAGGTGCCCGGCGGGTAGTGGCCGAGAGTGATCCGCAGGCCGGTCTCGGCCGCGAGCGCCGCAAGGTGCACCTTCCAGGCCCGCGTTCGGTACCCGTTCGAACCGCCAGCGTCAGCCGTGATCAACAGCCGAGTCGCTTCCGGGGACCGCTCCGAGCCCATCTGTCGCCACCATCGCCGGATCGATTCGACCGCGAACTCGGCCGTGTCCGCCGTATCGCCGACCGAGACCCAGCCTCGTTGTTGATCACGTCATAGATCCCGTACGGCACGGCCTTGCCAACGGCCTGATCAGGGAAGTCATGATCGTTGACCTCGACCGGTTCGCCTGCCAGAGCCCATTCCGTGCCGCCGTTGGCATAGTTCCCGACGAGTTCTTTCTTCTTCGTGTCCACGCTGATGACCGGTTCGCCGTCATCAACGAACCCCTCTGCCATGTCGTTCAGGTACCGGAACTGGCTATCACGATCCGGGTGCTGCGCACCCTCGAGCACCTTCGCATTCGCCTGCAACGAGTACCCGAGTAAATGCAAGAGCCGAAGCACCGTTCGCGACGACACCTCGAAACCCTTCGCGACCAGATCCGCGGCGAGCTTCGAGGACGACTTCGACGTCCACCGCAGCAACGACATCGGGTTCCCACGCGTGTCCGGATGCACCAACTCGTCCAACGCTGCGGAATCAGCGGAAAAGCCGACGGTAAAGACCCTGCTCAGCGGAACCAAAGGACGCAAACCAACCGATGTCATTGCCTTGCCAAGGTGAGGGTCGGCGGGTTCGAATCCCGTCTTCCGCTCCAAACGTAACGGCAGGTAGAGGCAGTATTTGCCCCGCTGCGGGACGCTCGGCGGCGGCGATGTCGGAAAGTGAGGGCGCCCTTCTTCAGGGCTTGCGGACGGTCGCCTGGACGGTCGCCGAGTTGTTGGAGGGGGTGCCATCGGCCGGGGCGACGCGTGCGGTGTTGGTGATCACGGTCCCCTTCGTGGCGGTCACGTCCACGAACAGCGCCAGGGCCGTGATCGAGCGCGCGGACAGCGAGCGGCTGAAGGTGCAGGTGACCGTGCGCTGCGCGGCGGCGCACGCCCAGCCCGGCGCCAGGAAGGTCCGGTAGTTGAGCCCGGCGGGCAGGGTGTCGGTGACAATGACGACGCCGGTCGTGGCGAGGTTGCTCGTATTCGTCACGGAGATGGCATACGTGCTCGGCACCCCGATGAAGAGACCTGGCGTGATCATGTCGAGCCGAAGGTCGGCGATAGGCGTGACCGTTACCGTGACCAGTGGTCCGGCCTTCGTGCCCACGCTGTTGGTTGCCACGACCTGGTAGACGAAGGCCGTGGTGCCGGTCAGCGGGACGGTCCCGCTGATCCCGCCAGTAGCGGGGTTGATGGACAGCCACGACGGCTTGGCGGGAGACGCCGCGAACGTGAACGTCGGCGCCGGGTTCCCATCGCTGGTCGCGGTGGCGGTGTAGACGCTCCCGGCACTGACACTGCTCGGCCCGACCACGTTGACGACGGCTGGCGCGCTCGTCGGCTGGCGGACGTCGGCCGTGACGGTGGCGCTGTCGTTGGCGGCGACCGGATCGGTTCCGTCGGCCGATACGTTCGCCGTGTTCGAAAGCGGTCCTGTCACCAACGGTGTCCCGGTCAGGGTGACGGTGAGGCCCGGCCCGGGTGACAGCGACGCGAACGCGCACCGGAGCACACCGCTTGTGACGCCGCATCCCGGAGTGCTGGTCGTGGGCGTCGCCAAGGACGGCGGCAAGGTGTCCGTCAGGTTCACGTTGGACGCGACATCCGGACCGTTGTTGATGACGGTGAAGCTGTACGTGAGCGGCGTCCCCGACACCACCGGGTTGGGGGCGGCGGTACCGGTGACGGCGAGGTCCGCGACCGCGACGACCACCGCCGCGGTCGACGCGGTGGAGGCCAGGTAGGTCGAGTCGCTCAGCACGGTCGGAGTGGGGAGCGGGACCGAGCCGAGGAACATCGCCGTGAGCGAGTACGAGCCCGCGGCGAGCGCCAACGGCGAGATCACCGCCCGGCCGAGGTAGTCGGTGATGAGTGGGATCACCTGGGTCGGCCCGGCCCCGGTGATCACCAGGTAGACCGTCCGCTGCTGGAGCGGCGCGCCATTGGCGCCGGTGAGCGTCGCCTTTACACCCAGCGGCCCCGGCGTGCCGGGGGGCGGCGTGAGCTCGAGCGCGAGCGTCGTCGGGCTCTTCTGCACCGTCAACGGCGACGAGGACGACGATGCCAGAAGGAGCCCGGGATCACCGGCAAAGGCCGCCCGGACGTTCGACGCCCCCGGCACCACGTTGACGGGCAGCGTGGCCGTGGCAACACCGTTTCCGTCGGTCGTGGCCATGGTGCTCGAAGAGCCGACCATGAGGGTCACGACCCGTCCCCCCAACGGCGCACCGGCGGACGTGAGCACCGCCGTGGCGATGACGCTTGCGCCGTAGACGGCCGACGCCGGCGGGTTCTGGAGGGCGAGACTCGTGGTCACCGGGGGCGGGGCTGCAGCAACGGCCGGCTGCGAGACGCCGTAGTACGTGCCGAGCGCGTCGTCCATCGTGACGAGGCCGACACCGTTCGCGGCTTGGACCATGAACCGCAGGCCCGCCGCGAGACCCGCGCCACCGGCGATTCGGCCGACCCAACGGGTCGACTCCTCGACGCCACATCCCACCGGCAGGGCGGGTTGGGCCGCGGTGACCACACACTGGGCGAGATCGAGCGACGCCCAGCGCGCGGCGTCGCCCGTATACGTGACCCAGACCTGCTGGATGCCTGCGGCCGGGTTGCCCGTGACACTGGCCCGCATGACGATGTCGGCGCCTTCCACGACACCTGCGACACCGCTGATCGACGGTGCTGCCGAGAGCGCCGGCGCCGCAATGTTGGCGCTGTAGAACAGCCGCAGGGCGACGTCGCCGAACAACCGCAACGTGCTCTGGTTCGACCCTGGGATCGCCTTGTGCTGCGCCGGTGTCACCAGCAGCCTGGTGTCTCCGCCGGTGAGGGCGTCGAAGTAGTTCACGGTGGCGAGACGCATAGGGAAGAACACCGGCGACACGAAGGGCGCGTGGACGCCACGCAGCTCGGTGGTCGCCGCACCCGTCAGCGGCAGGATCGTGCTGTCGGTGTAGGTGCCACCTCGGAAGCCGACACCGCGCAACACCTTGCCGGGGACGGTCACGTCCTTCGAGATGAGCGGCAGTGCTGGCTCTGCAGGATTGGTGACCACACCGTCCGGGCCCGAGTAGTAGGT
>JAYTFI010000287.1:0-1771 GCA_043734485.1 Acidimicrobiales bacterium
ACGAGGGCCGGCCGAACCCAGCGTGCCAGCACCACACCGGCCAGCAACAGCGACGACGTCACGCCGGTGACGAGCGCAGCCGCCTGGGGGCGACGGTGCCGGACCCAGCTGATCACCACGATGGCGGTGAACCCGGCGGCCGCGAACGTGTCGACGGTTCGCGCGTTGCGAACCCCGCGCAGAAGCACAACCGGTCCGAGGATCATCGAAGCCGCGAATGCGAAGGTGCTCCAGCGGCTTGCCTTCGGCGTGCGTCGAGGAGCGTCGTGGAGCTCGACCATCAACGGGCGATAGGCGACCACGAGAAGTGGCACGGCGATCGCGCCGACCGCGAACGCAAGCGCGACGCTGCCTCCGACGACGGCGCTTGGCACCGACGCTTCGAACACCAGCCCGATTCCACGGGACGACGCCTGCGCCGCGTTGGCTCGGGCCAGGACGATCGAAAGCGCATACCCCAGCGTCGAACCGCACAGAACACCGACGATCGCCGCCATCCACGCCTCCACCGCGACGGCACCGGCAACGTCGATCCGCCCGACACCGATCAGGCGCAGGGCCACGATCGCCCGTCGTCGCCGGGTGACTACCTGCGTCAGCAGCAATGCGAGGAACAACCCCGACACTGCGACCGCCACGGTCCCCAGAGAGGTGAACAGCTGGCGGAGCGGCGCAACCTCGCGTTCGGTCCGGCGTTGCAGATCCCGCTTCACCGGGACGACCGTCACCCCACCGATGGTTGCAGGCCGGACCGGAGTGACGCCCGACGTGCTTCTGACCGATCCTGCGGCGACGGGGTCGGGTGCGACGGCGCCCTGGAACAGCGCTTCGAGGCGGCCGGTGACCAGGTCGCTCAGGCCTCCTCCGCGTTCTGCATTCCCGGCGTTCGAGATGGCGAGTAGGTACGAAGGGCGCCAATCCTCCGCAGCGGCTGTGGTCAGCAGGCCGGGGGCGACGAAGGCGATGCGCGCATGGGGACTTCCATCGACCGACAGTCCGGCGACGCCGAGCCGAGGAAGCACGCCGTCCACCCGCATCGTCGTCGGCGTGTCAGCGATGGTCAGAACAACGTCGTCGCCCGCCGCGGCGCCGAGGTCGTGGGCAAGGTCACGCCCGAGCAGCACGTGTCCAGCCCGGAGGGGCTGGCGGTCGGCGAATCCCGTCATGTCGCGCCCACGCCCTGATGGCCCGGACTGTCCGAAGCGCTGCACGGTCGGCACGTCGATCTCGATCGCGGTGGCCTCGACGCCGGGGGCAACGACCGAGCCGGCACCGGGATTGGCCGTTATCCGCAGCGTCGTCAACGCGAGCTGACCATCGATGACGGCTCCGAGGGTCGTCGCCCGTCCTATGGCGTCGTCGTCGACCATAGCGGCAGCGATGGCTTCCTGCGCGGCCGTTCGTGCTTCCGCACGGGGAGCGACGATCAGCTCATCGACTGGGCCCAGCTGCTGGCGGGCCGCCGTGCTCGCAGTATGGCTGAGCGCGTCGAGGGCCACGATCGACATCGCAGCCAAGGCCGACGCCAACGCGACGCTGGCGACGACCGCCCACCAAGCCTGCGAACCCCGGCGCATCCCCCGCAACGCGAGGTGACGGGCCATCGGGCGCGTCAACAGCGTCACTACGAACGGGGCACACAGCCACGCGGACAGGAGCAGGGCACGCGAACCGCGACCGCCCACGGCCGTCCATGACGCCCACATACCGAGCAGCATGACGTCCAGCAGCAAGACGACGAGAAGACTCGGCCGCACCGAGGGGGCAGGCG